>NZ_JAMYVK010000028.1:0-93694 GCF_040323975.1 Mesorhizobium sp. M0019
TTGGTCTTGCGCGACAGGCAGGACGGGCACTGCCGGCATTCCGGCGTGTAGAGCGGGATGACATGGTCACCCTTCCTGACCGAGGTGACGCCCTTGCCGACGTCGACGACGATGCCGGCGCCCTCATGGCCGAGGATCGCCGGAAACAGGCCTTCCGGGTCGGCGCCCGACAGCGTGAACTCGTCGGTGTGGCAGATGCCGGTTGCCTTGATCTCGACCAGCACCTCGCCATCACGGGGGCCTTCGAGGTCGACCTCCATGATCTCCAGCGGCTTTCCGGCGGCGACGGCGACAGCGGCGCGCGTTTTCATCAGGCAATCCTCCCATGACGACCCATAGAGTTTCTCATTCCGCCATTGCTGCGGATGAGACCGCAACACGCTCATTCATCCTCGAAAAGGCATAGGACTAAAGCAGACACATAAGTCCACTTGCACGGCTTTGATAAATCTTGTGGCGTCCGCTAAGCTCATTGTGGGCACCTTGAATTCGCGCTGGTCCGGGAACAATCGGACTTTAGTGCAAGAATGGGCAGTTTTATCGATGACGAGCGCGGTGCCAGGCACTCTCGCGGCCTTTTTGTGCTTTTTTTTCCAGACCGCCAACGTTACAGGCGTGATGGCCCAGGAAGTGACGGGCAAGCAACCGGTCGCGGCCGACAGGCCGGAAAGAAAGATAACCGAAATCAGAATAGGTTATTTGCGGGCCTACGCGCCGCAACTGGCGCTTTCCCTGCTGGACCTGCCGCCACGCGACGAAGGTGTCGCCGGCGCCAATGTGGCGATCGGCGATAACAACACGACAGGAAAGTTCCTCAGCCAGAAATTCAGCCTCGACATAGCCGAGGTCAAGCCGGACGCCGACGCGGTTCAGGCGTTCAACGATCTGATTGCCAAAGGTGACCGCTATGTTGTCGCTGACCTCTCGGCCAGGCAATTGCTGTCGATCGCCGACATCGCCCGCGACAAGGGCGTTCTGGTCTTCAATGTCGGTGCCACAGACGACAGCCTGCGCGAGGAAGACTGCCGCATAAACATTTTCCATGTGGCGCCGACACGAAGCATGCTGGCTGACGCGCTGGCGCAGTATCTCGTGATAAAGAAATGGCCGAATTGGGTGCTGCTCTATGGTTCGCATGAGCGGGATCATCTCTATGCGGCCGCGTTGCGCCGCGCGGCGGCTCGCTTCGGCGGTCAGATCGTCGCCGAGAAGGAGTTCAAAGACACTGGCACGGCGCGCCGCACCGACACCGGCGCCACGCAGATACAGCAGCAGATTTCCGTGTTCACGCAGGATCTGCCGGAGCATGACGTGGTGCTTGTCGCTGATGAGAGCGAGGTGTTCGGAACCTATGTGCCCTACCGCACCTGGACACCGCGGCTGGTCGCTGGCACGGCCGGTCTTGTCGCATCGTCCTGGCATCCCGCGAGCGAGCAATGGGGTGGCATTCAAATGCAAAGCCGTTTCCTGAGGACGACCGGCCGGCGAATGCTGTCCAAGGATATGTCGGCCTGGACGGCGGTGCGGGCGGTGGGCGAAGCCAGCACACGGACCAATGGCGACGATCCGAAGAAGATCAGCGACTATATCCGCTCGGACGATTTCTCGGTCGCCGCCTTCAAAGGACAGAAGCTGACCTTCCGCAAGTGGAACCATCAGCTTCGCCAGCCAATCCTGCTCGGCGACACCAAATCCGTGGTCTCGACATCGCCACAGGAGGGTTATCTTCACCAAATCTCCGAGCTCGATACGCTCGGCGTCGATCAGCCGGAAACGAAATGCGTCCTTAAGTAGAACCAATCGGGAGGAATTTTCGTGCAGAGACGAGCTTGCGCACTCGCCATTCTCGGCTTCATGGCCAATCCGGCGTGGGCTTACACCGTTTATGTCTCCAACGAGAAAGACAATACGATAACGGTCGTCGACACGGCGACGATGCAAGTGGTGAAGACCGTCGAAGTCGGCCAGAGGCCGCGCGGTATCACCATCTCGCATGACGGCAAGTTCATCTATTTGTGCGCCAGCGATGACGATACGATCGAAATCATCGATACCGCGACGCTGCAGATCGTTGGCACGCTGCCATCAGGCCCCGATCCCGAACTGTTCGTGCTTTCGCCCGACGGCAAGACGCTCTACGTCGCCAACGAGGACGACAATCTCGTCACCGCGATCAACGTCGAGAGCAAGCAGGTCATGACCGAGATTCCCGTTGGGGTGGAGCCTGAAGGCATGGCCGTCAGTCCCGATGGCAAAACCATGGTCAACACCTCCGAAACCACCAGCATGGCGCATTTCATCGACACCGACAGCCATGAGGTGACCGACAACGTCCTGGTCGACACGCGTCCGCGCTTTGCGCAATTCAAGCCCGACGGATCACAGATCTGGGTCAGTGCCGAAATCGGCGGTACCGTCAGCGTCATCGACAGTCTCAAACGCGAGGTGGTGAAGAAGATCCAGTTCGCGATTGCGGGACTGCGGCCCGAAACCATCCAGCCGGTCGGCATCGCAATCAGCGCGGACGGCAAGAAAGCCTATGTCGCGCTCGGCCCAGCGAACCACGTCGCCGTCATCAACACCGAAACCTACGAGGTGGAAAAATACATCCTGGTCGGCCAGCGCGTCTGGCATCTCGACTTCACCCCCGATCAGAAGACGCTGATCACCACCAACGGCAATTCCAACGACATCACCTTCATCGACACGGCGACGGACGAGCCGGTTCAATCGGTTACGGTGGGCCAGCAGCCTTGGGGCGTGGCCATATCGCCCTACTAGACCGCAGCAATGATCAGGGAGGCCGACGTGATGAATATTTGCCGCGGGGATGTTGCAAGTGCACTAGATGACCAGCGCGCCCCGAAGGAGCCAGCGGCATGCAGCATGTGAGGACAAGCGGAGCTGGAGAGGAGGTGGCAGCGCTCGATGTTGCCGGCATCAGCCATTCCTATGGTCCGAAGCGAGCGCTCCAGGACGTCTCATTCTCGATCGCGCCGGGAACTTTCACCGTTCTGCTCGGCCTCAATGGAGCCGGCAAGACAACTTTGTTCTCACTGATCAGCCATCTTTACGGCACCCGCCGCGGATCGATCCGCATCTTCGGCCATGACGTCAGCCGCGCTTCGGGCGAAGCGCTCAGGCGTGTCGGCATCGTATTCCAGGCACGCACGCTCGACCTCGACCTCAGCGTCCACCAGAACCTCTCCTACCACGCCTCGCTGCATGGCATTGGCGGACACCAAGCCCGGCAGCGCATTGCCGCGCTGCTCGATACAGTCAACATGCAGGGCCGTCAGCATGACAAGGCACGCAGTCTTTCCGGCGGCCAAATGCGGCGCATCGAGATCGCGCGGGCGCTGCTCCACCGCCCTTCCCTGCTGCTGCTCGACGAGGCGACGGTCGGTCTCGACATCCAGTCGCGTGCGGGCATTTTGGCCACCATCCGCAAACTCGTCGAAACCGAGGGCATCGGTGTGCTGTGGGCGACGCATCTGATCGATGAGGTCGAAGACGGCGACCATGTCGTCGTGCTGCGGCAGGGCGAGCTGGTTGCCAAGGGTAAGGTGGCCGATGTCGTTGCGACGAGCGGTGCCAGTTCGATCCGCGATGCCTTTTCCAGGCTCAACCGCATCGAAACAAGCGGCATCGCGGAGATGTCGCCATGAGCGCTCCCGCAATGCCCGCAAAAGTCGCCGCCCTCACGCCGGTGAAGTTCGAACAGTTTGGGCTCCACCACTACCTCGTTTGCCTCAAAGGGATCGTCGTGCGGGAGTGCCTGCGCTTCCTGCATCAGCGCGAGCGCTTTATATCCTCGCTGGTTCGGCCGCTCGTCTGGCTGTTCATTTTTGCCGCCGGATTCCGGCAGGTGCTCGGCGTATCGATCATCCCGCCCTACAAGACCTACGTGCTCTACGAGGTCTACATCACGCCGGGCCTGTGCGGCATGATTCTGCTGTTTTCGGGCATGCAGTCTTCGCTGTCGATGGTCTATGATCGCGAAATGGGCAACATGCGCACCCTGCTGGTCAGCCCCTTCCCGCGTTGGTTTTTACTGATCTCGAAGATGCTCGCCGGTGTCGCCGTGTCGATCGCGCAGGTTTACGCGTTCCTGATCGTTGCCTGGTTCTGGGGCGTCAAGGCGCCGCCGCTTGGCTATCTCACCGTGCTGCCGGCGCTGTTCCTGTCAGGCATGATGCTGTGCGCGCTCGGCATGCTTCTGTCCTCAATGATCAAGCAGCTCGAAAACTTCGCTGGCATCATGAACTTCGTCATCTTTCCCGGCTATTTCGCTTCTCCGGCACTCTATCCCTTGTGGCGTATCCAGGAGGCTAGCCCCCTGCTCTACAAAATCTGCCTCGCCAATCCATTTACTTACGCCGTCGAACTGATCCGCTTTGCCTTCTACGGCCAGATTGACTGGCTGTCGCTGGGCGTCGTTGCCGGCTGCACGCTGCTGTTCCTTGCCGCCGCCATCATCGCCTACGACCCTTCGCGCGGCCTGATGACCCGCAAACAGGACACGGGAGGAAATGCCTGATGGCGCGAATGATCCATGTTCGCGGTCTGGCTCTGGTCGCCATGCTCGCGCCGGGCGTCAACGCCATGGCAGCCAACCCCGATCCAGACTGGCCCTGCATGCAGCGCAAGGTGCCGCAACTCTCGCTCGGCCAGATCTGGAGCGGACCGGACCTTCCTTCAGCCGCGAAGGACTGGTCGAAGGACCCCACCATCTCCGCCCTGATCGAGGACGTGGCAGCTCGCCGGATGCCGATTGCGGAAGCTCAAAAGAAGATCAGGGATTTCGCGGCCTCCTTGCCGGCCGAGCAACTTGCACCCAAAATGGCGATGATGGTGCAAGGCATGTTCGACCACCTGGACGCCGAGCGCTCGCAGGTGATCTCCGGCATTTCCCGCTACGCGCACAAGCAGCTCGAAATGGCCGCCGCGTTGCGCAAGGAAGCGTCCGATGTCGATGCATTGCGGGCAAAGCCGGATGCAGATCCCGAAGAGATCGATCGGCGAACCGAACAGCTGAAATTCGCAACGCGAATTTTCAATGAACGCGTCCAATCACTGACCTACGTCTGTGAAGTGCCGACGATAATCGAGCAGCGGCTTTATCAATTGTCCAAGGCCGTCTCGGAAACGCTCGCCGCGAAGAAATAGAACCTCATTCGATCTTCGCGGCGGATATCACGATCCACGGCCGGGCAGCACGCGCCAGCGCTGAACGAAATAACCGGGATGCGTCTCGATCCACTGGGCTACCAGCGATTGCGCCTGCATGAAGGCGGTCCCGGGATTCATCGCCAGGCCGTCCACCATCTGTTCGCGTTGTTCACAGGTCTGCGGCACATCCGTCAGGCAGACCATCATAACGAGCGTGTAGAGCATTACCCCTTGTCCCCATCGATTCCCGAACCCCATGCCCGGGAGTTTCCGTGATACCGACCAGTCTGCAGGGATCGCACATACGGATCACTTACGGGTGTGAAAGGAACGTGGCCCCCGCTCTTTCGCGCCGCAATATAACATGGCGCTAATCTAACGCCAATGACCGCAGGGCTCGGTCGCGGACGCGCGCGCATCGAAGATGCGCGTCCGGCTGTGCCAGTGCCAAAAAATGTGAACTCCTGGAACGCGCTCTCGCATGGGCTCGACCGAAACAGGAATATCATTGTTGTCGACCTCAGACCGGCAGTCCGTTCTGCTTTCGCAGGCTCTTGTCGAAAGCGGATGCGGGGACGAAACGGCGCAGGAAACTGACCTGGCGCGCCATTTTTCCAGCCGCATAGCGCCCCTTCGGAGCGGGATCGGTCGCAGCCGCCAAAACGGTCCTGGCCACCACTTCCGGCGCATCGCCTTTTTCCATCGCTTTCCGCACAGCTGCATTCATGCCGGCGCGCGCAGAGTCATAGATGTCAAGCAACTGATCCGGCCTGGCGAGATTTTCTTCAAATGAGGTGCGGGTATAGGCGGGCTCCACCAACACGACGCGAATTCCGAAAGTACGCAGTTCGTGGTCGAGCGATTCGGAATAGCCCTCAACGGCATGCTTGGTCGACGAATAAAGCGCGAAATAGGGAGCTGGAATGAACCCCTGCACCGAGCTCAAATTGACGATTCTGCCCTTGCCTTGGCGGCGCATTGTCGGCAACACCGCTTTGGTTACTCGCATAACGCCAAAGACGTTCACGTCAAACAACGACTTGGCCTGGGCCATCGAGGACTCCTCCGCGCCACCAAGCAGGCCAACGCCGGCATTATTGACAAGCAGGTCAATGCGCCCGGTCTCGGCCAGCACGTCCTGGACAAGTTTCGCCACGGACGTGTCATCGGTCACGTCACAGGCCAGCATGGTAACGCCATCGGATCGGTCGACGACCGCGCGACGGCTGGTTCCGAACACGCGAAAGCCCGCGTTCTGCAGGGCTTTGGCCGTTGTGTGCCCGATACCGCTGGATGCCCCCGTCACCAGGGCGACGCCTAGATTGGTCTTGTTCATGGAGGTCACTTCTTTCTTCGTTTTGGATTGGCGTGGGAGAAGCACGACAGGTCGGAGCGAAAGGCGTCAATCATGAGCGCCTCCGGTACTCGCGCCGGCCAGATCATCCGTCCAGCGCCGGAACAGCGCGCTGGCATTAACGCCTCCGAAGCCGAAGCCATTGGAGATTGCATAGCCCATCGCCATCGGCCGGGCCCGGTTTGCGACGAAGTCGATCCCGTCGCCGGCCGGATCGGGAGCGCTCAGATTGAGGGTCGGCGGTGCCATCTGATCCCTGAGCGCCAGGATTGCGAAGATTGCTCCGAGTCCGCCGGCGGCTCCGAGCAGGTGTCCGGTCGCCGATTTCGTTGCACTGACAGCTATCGCGAAATCGCGCCCGAACACGCTCTTGATCGCTTCGATCTCACCCAGGTCGCCCACCGGCGTGGAGGTCGCATGGGCATTGAGATGACGAACCTCGCGGGGCGAAATCCCTGCTTGGGCGATTGCGATCTCCATGGCCCGGCGCGCACCGTCGCCGTCCTCGGGACCGGAGGTGACGTGATGAGCATCCGCCGTCGTACCGTAGCCGACAAGCTCGGCCAGCGGTCTTGCGCCGCGCGCCAGCGCGTGGCTCAATTCCTCGATGACCAGCATGCCGGCTCCTTCGCCCATGACGAAGCCGTCCCGCGACTTGTCGAACGGTCGGGAGGCCTCATCAGGACGGTGATTAAAGGACGTCGAAAGAGAGCGTGCCGCCGCAAACCCACCGAGGCTGACAAGATTCATGCATGCTTCCGTCCCGCCGCACACGGCAATATCGGCCTCGTTGGCGCGGATTAGGCGAGCCGCATCGCCGATCGCCTGAATGCCGGCGGCGCACGCCGTCACGGGTGCACCGAGCGGACCTTTGAAGCCATAGCGGATCGAGACGTGGCCTGCCGCGAGGTTCACCAGGAAGGACGGCACCGTAAAAGGTGATAGACGGCGGACGCCGCGCCGGTCGACCGTGCGCACCGCCTCGGTTATGGCCGGGAACCCGCCGACGCCCGAGGCGATGATCGTGGCCGTGCGCAAGCGATCCGCTTCCGAGACGGGGGCCCATCTTGCTTGGGCGAGCGCCTCTTGTGCCGCGGCCAGCGCAAAGAGAATGAACCGGTCTACCTTGCGCTGATCCTTCGGCGGAAGGATGGCTTCCGGATCGAAACCAGCGTCCGGATCTTCTTCTGTGGAGGGCACCACCCCGCCGACCTTCGCCGGCAGGTCGCACACCACGTCATCCGCAAGCCTCCGGATGCCCGAGCGGCCGGCCAGGAGACGCGACCAGGACGTTTCAACATCGGCAGCAAGGGGCGTAACCGCTCCCATGCCCGTAACAACAATCCGTCGCATCTATTTTCCTGTCAGTTTGGGCGCGCCGCAGGCGCCGCGACGCCGCTCAAGTGCCGGCTGATTCACGAACTTGATTGGCCGCCGCATCCAGAAAGGCCTGCGCGAGGTCAGGATCGTTGATGACGCGCGATAACATCAGCGCACCGACCATCGTCGAGAGAATGGCCATGGCCCTGCCATCGAACTCCCCGCCACTGGTCTCAGCAATGAAACGGCCGAGGATCTCGAGATGCTCCTTGATCCCGGCTTCGAACGGCGCTTTCACGTCCTTGCCCTGTCTGGCGGCATCCGAGCCGAGCGCCACGATCGGGCAGCCGTCCATCTTTTCTCCGCGATGGTCCATACTGAGGTAGAACGCGATCACCGCGCCAAGCGGATCATCAGGGTTTGCCGCAGTCGCGGCCGACCATCGACGGGTGGCGCTCTCCATCGCCCGCCTGGACGCCTGCGCCGCCAGGTCGTCCTTGGATGCGAACTGCTTGTAAAACGCGCCTTGGGTCAGTCCGGCACCCTTCATCAGATCCTTAAGGCCGATACCATCAAAGCCGCGCTCCCGAAAAAGGCGGCTTGCCACGTTGATTACGGTTTCTCGGTTTTCCGCGGCCTGGGTACGACTTACGCGCATTGTTGACCTCTTTTTTAGATTGCGTCCGTAATCTATAGCCTATATAGAGTTCGAACGCAATCTAAAAAGGAGATGCGAAATGATCCGCAAAACCCTGAGCGCATCGCTCCTGGCCGCGCTGTTTCTTGCGACCCCGGCTTTTGCCGAGGAAGCCACCATCGGACGCCCGATCGAGGGCGGCAGCCTGCACGAGGGACCCCTTGACATGGTTGTCTACTACGTCCCGGTCGACGGCGGCCTCCTGGAGGTCACCGCCACCTTCGCGCCGAAGACCGGGGGCGATCCGCTGCGCGTCGTCATGGGCCTCGCCGACGACGACTCCGTGGCATTTTCCATGCCGGGCCACCAGGACTCGCTCTACGCGTTCTCAAGGTCCGGGAATGAGGTGACGGTGTCGACCGAGACTGACATGCATCTGCGAGCCGACGCGACAATACGCTGAGCCGAAATTCAGACCGCAGCCGGCGTGCTGCTGGCCGTGGGCTCTCGCGTCCGCTCGGCTCGCCACACGGTGCCTCGATCACGCCATCGAATAAGTTTGGGGAGAGGTCAAATGCTATACAGTTATTTTGTCGAGAAATCGATCCGAGAGAGCTTCGACCACGTCAACAACCATCGCTGGGATGAGGCGGTGAAGGCACTCGCGCTGCATGTCCATCACCGCGTTTCCGGCGCCCACGCGCTTGGTGGTGAGCGCCACGACAAAGAAGCCATGCGCCGCTGGTTTGAGCGCCTCGGCCGCGTCCTGCCCAATCTCCATCTCACGGTCAACCACATCTGGGTGAAGGGCTGGCCGTGGCATACTACCGTGTTTGCCCAGTGGGACGGCACCGCAACGCTGCTCAATGGCGACGCGTCGTACGTCAACCGTGGTCTCCACGTGTTCACCCTGCGGTGGGGCAGAGTCTATGCACTTGAGGAATTTTACGATTCACAAGCAGCGGCCCGCGGTCTTGCCGCCCAAGCGGCAGCTGGCCTCGAAGAAGCTGTCGCCGAACCAATTGTAGGCTAGCAGACGCTCAGTCAAAGCCCACCCGTTCCGTGAACGCGGGGGCGCTACCGCGTGGGCCAGCGCATGGAGGGCGGTCGACTCGGCTCCGCAAATGCGTGCTACCAGCGATGCCTCCCTATCCTCGGCGCGTGGATGTCGGTCTGGAGATCACAGCCGATCAGCCGCTTGTCTGAAGCGTTCGCCTGGACCGCCCGCGCCCTAAGTCGCGCGACGTTTGGTGTTCGGCTCCTCGTGCGGATAGAGCTTGCCGAACAGTGGCAGGTACATCGCGCCCTTGCGCATCAGAAAATCGTGGAAGGTCGCCATCGCCGGCGAGATCGCGTGATCGCTGCGCATCACCGAAAACCATTGCCGGCGGATCGGCATGCCGACGACGTCGAGGATGACCAGCCGGCCGGCTTCGGTTTCGGCAGCGATGGTGTGGGCAGAGATGAACGCGATGCCGAGCCCGGCCATCACCGCCTGCTTGATGGTCTCGTTCGAGTCCATCTCGACGCCGAGATCGTCGATGCGGCCGGGGACGTCGCTCAGGAATATTTCCAGTGAGATGCGCGTTCCGGAGCCGGGCTCGCGAATGAGGAAATGCTCCTCGGCGATCCGCTCCTTGGAAATGTCGCGTGCCGACGCCAGCGGGTGGTCGGGCGGTGCGATGATGACCAGCGGGTGATCGCCGAAGACCGAAGCACGCACCGGGACTTCCTTGGCCGGGCGTCCCATCAGCGCGATATCGATGTCGTGGTTCTTCAGATTGTCGATCGTCTCGGCGCGGTTGCCGATGGCAAGGCGCATGTCGATATCGGGATGTTCCTTCATGAAGGCGGCCATCAGCCGCGGTGCGAAATATTTGGCCGTGGAAACGACGCCGAGCCGCAAGCTGCCGGCGCGCACGCCCTTGATTGCATCCATCTTGTCTTCGAGCAGACGAAGCCGCTCCTCGATGGCCTGTGCCGTCTCGACGAAGGCCAGACCTGCGGCAGTGGGACGCATGCCGTCCGACGTTCGGTCGAACAAGGCCAGCTGGAACTCTTCCTCAACTTGCCGCAACTGAATCGTCACCGCTGGAGGAGACAGGCCTAACACTTTGGCCGCACTGACGATTCTCCCGTGGGCGACGATTGCCTGAACGGTCTTGAACTGCTTGAGCGTGAGGTTTCTCATATGGCATACTAAAATTTTTTTATTGCCTGAGTAAAGTTATTGAATTTTACTTATCCAGCGTCGTTTGTTCTCCTTTCCCAATCCGGCCGACCCGAGGAGAGGCGGCTGGATCGGGAGGTTACGATGCCAGCGGCAACGCTCGACGCTTTTCTGAACTCCTATCTTGGCGAGCCGGACGAACTGCGCTCCGCCGTCGTAGCGACCATCCGTCAGCTGACGCAGGCGGCCACCACGATCCGCAACACCATCAATCAAGGGGTGCTCGGCACGGCCTTTGCGGGAACCCGCGGCGCCAATGCTGACGGCGACATCCAGAAGGATCTCGATGTCTTCGCCGATGACATCTTCCTCAACGCCATGCGCCACGCTCCGATCGCGCTCTACGCTTCCGAGGAACTGGAGCAGCCGGTGCTGCTCGACAGGCAAGCGCCTCTTGCCATCGCCATCGACCCGCTCGACGGCTCATCCAACATCGACACCAACGTGTCGATCGGAACGGTCTTCTCGCTCCTCCCTGCAATTGGTGCGCCGGATGGGAATCCGGCCGCCTCGTTTTTGCAGGCAGGCGTGAACCAGCTGGGCGCCGGTTTCTTCATCTACGGGCCGCAGCTGGCGCTGGTTCTGTCGCTCGGCAGCGGTACGCATGTCTTCGTTCTCTCGACCAGGCTCGGCACCTTCGTCCAGGCCTATGAGAGCCGGGTCATCCCCCAGCGTACCCAGGAATTCGCCATCAACGCCGCCAACTACCGGCACTGGGACGAGGCGGTGAGGCTCTACATCGACGACTGCCTCGAAGGTACCGAAGGCCCACGTGAGAAGGACTTCAACATGCGCTGGATCGCCTCCCTGGTCGCGGACTGTTACCGCATATTGATGCGCGGCGGCGTATTCCTGTATCCAGGCGACAAGCGCAAGACTTACCGCCAGGGGCGACTGCGCCTCGTCTATGAGGCAAACCCGATCGCCTATCTCGTCGAACAGGCGGGCGGTGCCGCCACCGATACGATCACCCGCATCCTCGAAATCGAACCAGAGAACCTTCACCAGCGCGTGCCCATGGTTTTCGGATCGGCGCGCGAAGTCGCGCGCATCACCCGCTACCACAGCGAACCGAGCGCCATCGGCGAACGCGCGCCGCTTTTCAGCCGCCGCGGCCTTTTCAGGGCCTGAAGACCATGTCGGCAAAGCACCCCATCATTACCATCACCGGGTCGTCGGGCGCAGGCACCACCTCTGTCAAGCGCATCTTCGAACTGATCTTCCGGCGCGAGAACATCGGGGCCGCCTTCATCGAAGGCGATGCTTTCCATCGCTACGACCGCGCCACGATGAAGGCGAAGGTGGCCGAGGAGGAAAAGGCGGGCAATCCGAACTTCACCCACTTCCACGCCGAGGCCAATGAACTGGCAATCCTCGAAGAGGTATTCGAGGAATATGGCCGCCGGGGAACCGGAAAGACCCGCACATACATCCATGATGAGGATGAGGAGAAGCAGTACGGCACGCCGCCGGGACATTTCACCGAATGGCGCGAATTTCCGCCGAGCGACCTGCTCTTCTACGAGGGGCTGCATGGCTGCGTCGTCACCGACAAGATCAACCTGGCCAGGCACGCGGATCTCAAGATCGGCGTGGTGCCGGTCATAAATCTCGAATGGATCCAGAAGATCCATCGCGACCGCGCAACGCGCGGCTATTCCACCGAGGCAGTGATGGACGTGATCCTGCGTCGCATGCCGGACTATGTCCGCTACATCGTCCCGCAGTTTTCGCAGACCGCCATCAACTTCCAGCGCGTGCCGATCGTCGACACGTCCAATCCATTCATTGCGCGCTGGATACCGACGCCCGACGAATCGATGCTGGTTATCCGCTTCGCCAATCCCCGCGGCATCGATTTCCCCTACCTGCTTTCGATGATCCACGACTCGTTCATGTCGCGGCCGAATTCCATAGTGGTGCCCGGCAACAAGCTCGACCTTGCCATGCAGCTGATCCTGACGCCGCTCATCCTGCAATTGATCGAACGCAAGAACCGTGTGTCGTGAGGAGGACGCCATGAACAGCCAAGCAGCAGCACTGAAGCCCGTCGCCGCCGTCTCGGAGCGCGACATGGCCAACGCCATTCGCGCACTGGCGATGGACAGCGTCCAAAAGGCCAATTCCGGTCATCCGGGCATGCCGATGGGCATGGCCGATGTCGCAACGGTGCTGTTCAGCCGCTTCATCAATATCGATCCGTCGGCCCCCAATTGGCCCGATCGTGACCGCTTCGTGCTGTCGGCCGGGCACGGCTCGATGCTGCAGTATGCGCTGCATTACCTGCTAGGCTTTGAAGACATGCCTATCGAAGAATTGCAGCGGTTTCGCCAGTTGGGCAGCCGCACCGCCGGACATCCGGAATATGGCCATGCGCTTGGCATCGAGACGACGACCGGCCCGCTTGGACAAGGCATTTCGACCGCTGTCGGCATGGCGCTGGCGGAGCGCATGCTTGCGGCCCGCCACGGCGCCGATCTTGTCGACCATTTCACCTACGCGATCGCCGGCGACGGCTGCCTGCAGGAAGGCATCAGCCACGAGGCGATCGATCTTGCCGGTCACCTGAAGCTCTCCCGGCTGATCGTCTTTTGGGACGACAATGCGATCTCGATCGACGGGCCCACTTCCCTGTCGACATCGATGGACCAGCCGGCGCGGTTCAAAGCCGCTGGATGGCATGTCCAGTCGGTGAACGGCCACGACACCGAAACCGTTGCGGCGGCAATCGAAGCGGCGCAGCAATCGGACCAGCCGTCTCTGATCGCCTGCCGCACGGTGATCGGCAAGGGAGCGCCCAATCTGGGCGGTTCGGAAAAGACGCATGGCGCGCCGCTGGGCGATGCGGAGATCGCCGCGACGCGCGAAAACATCGGCTGGGCCTTCGCGCCGTTCGAGGTGCCGGACGATATCCTTTTCGCCTGGCGCGAGATTGCCGGCCGCGGTCAAGCGGCACGCCGCGCCTGGGAGCAGCGGCTTGCCGCCTCACCACGGCGGCAGGCCTTCGAGAGCGCGGTCGCCGGCGCCCTGCCCGACGCGGTCTTCGAAGCGCTCGGCGCTTTCCGCAAGGAGCATGTCGGGAAGGCGACCAAGGTTGCAACGCGAAAAGCCTCGGAAATGGCACTCGCTGCGATCAATGGCGCAACCGAACTGACCGTCGGCGGCTCCGCCGATCTGACGCATTCGAACCTGACGATCACCAAGGGTATGAACCGCATCGCACCGGGCGACTACGCCGGCCGCTACATCCACTATGGAATCCGCGAGCACGGCATGGCCGCAGCCATGAACGGCATCGCACTGCATGGCGGCTTCGTGCCTTATGGCGGCACGTTCCTGTGCTTCGCCGACTACGCGCGCGGCGCGATGCGGCTCTCGGCGCTCATGGCCCAGCGCGTCATCTATGTGATGACGCATGATTCCATTGGTCTCGGCGAGGACGGCCCGACCCACCAGCCGGTCGAGCACCTGGCGATGCTGCGGGCGACGCCAAACCTCAACGTCTTCCGTCCGGCCGACATCATCGAAACGGCGGAGTGCTGGGAACTGGCGCTGAAGAGCGAGAAGCGGCCAAGCGTGCTGGTGCTCTCGCGCCAGAACCTGCCGATGCTGCGCCAAGCACCTAGCGACGAGCCACACAGCGACGAGAACCGGTCGAGCCGGGGCGCCTACATCCTGCGCGAGCCAGCCGGGCACCGCGCGGTGACGCTGATCGCCACCGGCTCGGAGGTCGAAATCGCGGTTGCCGCCGCCCTACGGCTGGAGACCGAGCACGGCGTCGCCGCCGCGGTTGTCTCGATGCCGTGCTGGGAGCTTTTCGAGGAGCAGGACGCCGGCACCCGCAAGGCCGTCCTCGGCTCGGCGCCCCGCATTGCCATCGAAGCCGCAGCACGGCTCGGCTGGGACCGCTGGATCGGCGACACCGGCACTTTCGTCGGCATGGCCGGTTTCGGCGCCAGCGCCCCTGCCCCGGATCTCTACCGGCATTTCGACATCACGCCCGAAGCCGTCGCGGCAGCGGCGCTGAAGCTCATCATCTAGGAGGACGACCATGGCCCGCATCACCCTTCGCCAGCTTCTCGACCATGCCGCCGAGCACGGCTACGGGGTGCCGGCATTCAACATCAACAACATGGAACAGGGCCTCGCCATCATGGAGGCCGCCAGGGCCTGCGATGCGCCGGTTATCATCCAGGCCTCGCGCGGCGCCCGTTCCTATGCCAATGACATCATGCTGGCCAAGATGATGGAGGCGTTGACCGAAATCCATCCGGCCGTTCCGCTATGCATCCATCAGGATCACGGCAACAACGAGGCCACCTGCCTGTCCGCGATCCGCCACGGCTTCACCTCGGTGATGATGGACGGATCGCTGATGGCGGATGCCAAGACACCGGCGAGCTACGATTACAACGTCGCCATCACCGAACGTGTCGCACGCATGGCACATTGGGTCGGCGCTTCGGTCGAAGGCGAGCTCGGCGTGCTCGGCTCGCTGGAAACCGGCCAGGGCGAGGCCGAGGACGGGCACGGCGCCGAAGGTGCGCTTTCCCATGACCAGCTTTTGACCGATCCCGATCAGGCGGTCGACTTCGTGACCGCCACCCGGGTCGACGCGCTGGCGATCGCCTGCGGTACCTCGCACGGCGCCTATAAATTCAGCCGCAAGCCTGACGGCGGTATCCTGGCCATGCAGGTGATCGAGGCGATTCACGAAAAGCTGCCCAACACGCATCTGGTCATGCACGGGTCTTCCTCCGTGTCGCAGGAACTGCAGGACATCATCAACAACTATGGCGGCGAGATGCCCCAGACCTTTGGCGTCCCGGTCGAGGAAATCGAGCGCGGCATCCGCTACGGCGTGCGCAAGGTCAACATCGACACCGATTGCCGAATGGCCATGGCCGGGCAGTTCCGCCGCGTTGCGACGGAGGACCCGCGCGAATTCGATCCGCGTAAATTCCTGAAACCCGCCATGGACGCCCTGCGCGACCTTTGCCGCGATCGCTTCGAACGCTTCGGCACCGCAGGCCACGCGTCGAAGATCAGGGTGATCGCCATGGATGAGATGGCGAAACGTTACGCCGCAGGAAAGCTCGACCCCCATATCGCAACCGCGAAAGCCGCCTGAGCGGCAAACAGGAGACCTGCCCATGAACAAGATCGACATGCCCTCAGCAGGCACGCTCAAGGAAGGCAAGGAACGCTACAGGTCGGGCGTCATCCCCTACAAGAAGATGGGCTACTGGGAGCCGGACTACCGGCCCAAGGAGACCGACCTGATCGCCATGTTTCGGGTCACGCCGCAGCCCGGCGTCGACCACGAGGAGGCGGCCGCCGCCATCGCCGGTGAATCCTCTACCGCGACATGGACCGTGGTGTGGACCGACAGGCTGACCGCCTGCGAGCTCTACCGCGCCAAGGCATTCAAATCCGAGCCGGTGCCGAACACAGGTCCAGGCACCAGGATCGAGCAACAGTACTTCGCCTATATCGCCTACGACCTCGACCTGTTCGAGCCCGGCTCCATCGCCAACCTGACTGCATCGATCATCGGCAACGTGTTCGGCTTCAAGGCCGTCAAGGCCTTGCGGCTCGAGGACATGCGCATCCCGGTGGCTTACCTCAAGACCTTCCAGGGCCCGGCGACCGGCATCGTGGTGGAACGCGAGCGGCTCGACAAGTTCGGCCGGCCGCTGCTCGGCGCAACGACGAAGCCGAAGCTTGGCCTGTCCGGCCGCAACTACGGCCGCGTCGTCTACGAGGCGCTGAAGGGTGGCCTCGACTTCGTCAAGGATGACGAGAACATCAACTCACAGCCCTTCATGCATTGGCGCGACCGTTTCCTCTACTGCATGGAGGCAGTGAACAAGGCGTCGGCCGCCACCGGCGAAGTCAAGGGCCATTATCTCAACGTCACCGCCGGCACGATGGAGGAGATGTACGAGCGCGCCGAATTTGCAAAACAGCTTGGCTCCTGCATCGTCATGATCGACCTCGTCATTGGTTACACGGCAATCCAGTCGATGGCCAAGTGGGCACGCCGCAACGACATGATCCTGCATCTGCATCGGGCCGGCAACTCGACCTATTCGCGCCAGAAGAACCACGGCATGAATTTTCGCGTCATCTGCAAATGGATGCGGATGGCCGGCGTCGATCACATCCATGCCGGCACGGTGGTCGGCAAGCTGGAAGGCGACCCGCTTATGATCAAGGGGTTTTATGACACGCTGCGCGAGGAGCGCACGCCGCAGAACCTCGAAACCGGGCTGTTCTTCGATCAGGACTGGGCCTCGCTCAACAAGGTGATGCCCGTCGCCTCCGGTGGCATCCATGCCGGCCAGATGCACCAGTTGATCCATTATCTCGGCGAGGACGTCATCCTGCAGTTCGGCGGCGGCACGATCGGCCATCCGGACGGCATCCAGGCCGGCGCGACGGCCAATCGCGTCGCGTTGGAGGCGATGATCCTCGCCCGCAACGAGGGCCGCGACTATCTGCGCGAAGGGACCAAAATCCTCGAACAGGCGGCCAGATGGTGCACGCCGCTCAAGGCGGCCCTGGAGACGTGGAAGGACGTCACCTTCAACTACGAATCGACCGACACGGCCGACTTTGTGCCAACCGCAACGCCGAGCTTCTAGACGAAAGGAACCGTCGCCATGATGACCAATCCCGGAAACAAGGTCACGCAGGGACAGTTTTCGTTCCTGCCCGAGCTAACCGATGAGCAGATTTCGGCGCAGATCAAATACGCACTGAAAAACCACTGGGCGGTCAGCGTCGAATACACGGACGATCCACATCCGCGAAACACCTATTGGGAAATGTACGGCAACCCGATGTTCGACCTGAGGGACCCGGCGGGCATCCTGCTTGAAGTCAACAATTGCCGGAAAGCCATGCCCAACATGTATGTCCGGGTCACCGCCTTCGATTCGACCAAGGGCTGGGAAGCACCGCGCATGTCATTCATCGTCAACCGGCCACCCAATGAACCCGGGTTCCGGCTGCTGCGCCAAGAGCGTGACGGCCGCAGTCAGGGCTATTCGATCGTGCCTTATGCGACCGACAGGCCCGAAGGCGAACGGAGCTAGGCGAACCATGCTGGACGCGATAGCAAAGAGCGCTGCCGCGCAGGGCGAATCGGTTGATCTACAGGCCGAGTTCGAGGCGTCCAACATCGACGAGGTGATGGACAAGCTCGACCGCGAACTCGTCGGCCTGAAGCCCATCAAGACCCGCATCCGCGAGATCGCTGCGCTGCTCCTGGTCGACCGGCTTCGCCGCAAGTTCGGGCTGATCTCTGGCGCGCCAACGCTGCACATGAACTTTACTGGAAATCCCGGTACCGGAAAGACCACCGTGGCGCTCAGAATGGCCGAAATCCTGCATCGTCTTGGCTATGTCCGCGAAGGGCACATGGTCGCGGTGACGCGCGACGATCTCGTCGGCCAGTATGTGGGCCACACCGCGCCCAAAACCCGCGAAGTGATCAAGCGCGCCATGGGCGGGGTGCTTTTCATCGACGAGGCCTACTATCTCTACAAGCCCGAGAACGAACGCGACTACGGCCAGGAATCGATCGAAATCCTGCTGCAATGCATGGAAAACAGCCGTGACGATCTGGTTGTGATTCTTGCCGGCTACAAGGACAAGATGGACCGCTTCTTCGACAGCAATCCCGGCATGCGCTCGCGCATCGCCCATCACCTCGATTTTCCGGACTACGGCGTCAGCGAACTCAAATCAATCGCCGAGATCATGCTGGCGGAACAGAATTACCGTCTCAGCGAAGCGGCGGCCAAGGCGCTCGAAGAGTATCTCCCGATCCGCATGCGGCTGCCGCATTTCTCCAACGCCCGCTCCGTTCGCAATAGCCTCGACCGGGCGCGGCTTCGCCAGGCCAGCCGGCTTTTCGCATCGCGCGACCGGGCGTTGACGAAAATCGATCTTATCACCATCGAGGAATCCGATATTCGCGGCAGCCGCGTGTTCGCGGAAGGTAAGCTCGAAGGCGAACCGGAGACGAAGGCGCGCTGACAAGATGACGGCGGTTGGTGTGCAGCGACCGGAAACGGACGACAGAATGGGAGCCGACGACCATGGATACCAAAACAATCATCGCGCCCTCGGTGCTTTCCGCGGACTTCTCGCGGCTCGGCGACGAGGTCGAAGCGGTCGTCCGGGCGGGTGCCGATTGGATCCATCTCGATGTGATGGATGGCCATTTCGTGCCCAACATCACCTTCGGTCCGCCG
Source organism: Mesorhizobium sp. M0019 (assembly GCF_040323975.1). Classification (NCBI taxonomy): domain Bacteria; kingdom Pseudomonadati; phylum Pseudomonadota; class Alphaproteobacteria; order Hyphomicrobiales; family Phyllobacteriaceae; genus Mesorhizobium; species Mesorhizobium sp. M0019. The sequence continues at coordinate 18,978 of NZ_JAMYVK010000028.1, forward strand.
GTGGTCAAGGCGATCCGCAATCGAACGGACAAGGTCTTCGATTGCCACCTGATGATCGCGCCGGCCGACGCCTATCTAGGCGCCTTCGCCGATGCCGGCTGCGACATCATTACGGTGCATGCCGAGGCCGGACCGCATCTCGACCGATCGCTGCAGGCAATCAGAAATCTCGGCAAGAAGGCCGGCGTGTCGCTAAACCCGTCAACGCCGGAAAGCGTCATCGAATATGTACTTGACCGGCTCGATCTGGTGCTTCTGATGACGGTCAATCCGGGCTTCGGTGGCCAGGCCTTCATTGCGGCGGTCGTCGACAAGGTCAGGCGGGTCAAGGCGCTGGTCGGCCATCGTCCGATCGACATAGAGATCGACGGCGGCGTCACGCCCGAAACCGCTCCGCTTGTCACCGCGGCCGGTGCCAATGTGCTGGTCGCCGGCTCGGCCATCTTTAAGGGCGGCACCGAGGCGGCCTATCGCGCCAATATCGGCACCATCAGGCAGGCGGCCGACGGGGCGATCCGGAAAGCGGCGTAAACCGTTTCATCGGAGGGCAAACATTTCATCGGAGGAAATCTTGGCGGCAATCCCACCTGTCTGCGATTTCGGCTGGCGAGCCATCGACGCCGTTTTGCCCGGCGTCGACGGCACATCGCATTCGATCTTAAGCCACGCCGGCCCGAACGGGCTGGTGGTGGCCTTCATCTGCAACCACTGCCCCTATGTGAAGGCGGTGATTTCACGGATGGTGCACGATGCCAATGACCTCAAGGCCGAAGGCATCGGCTTTGTCGCGATCAACTCCAACGATAGCGACGCCTATCCGGATGATTCCTTCGACAACATGAAGCTCTTCGCCGGGACGAACGGCTTCACTTTCCCCTATCTCCATGACGAGCACCAGACGGTGGCGCGTGCCTACGGAGCCGTTTGCACTCCGGATTTCTTCGGGCTCAACAACGAGTTGACGCTGCAATATCGCGGCCGGCTTGACGCGTCGCGACGCGACGCCGAATCGCCCGGACTGAGGCGCGACCTGTTCGAGGCGATGAAGCAGGTTGCCCGAACCGGCGACGGACCGCTGGACCAGATCGCTTCGATCGGCTGTTCGATCAAGTGGAAGGATGCTGCATGAACGTCGGCGCAGTCAGGCCGTTTCGATCGCGCAAGGCGATCCTGTTCGATCTCGACGGCACGCTGGTCGATTCGGCGCCTGATATAGCGGCCGCCGTCAACGAATTGCTGGCCGGACGCGATCTGCCGCCGCTGCGGCTGGATCAGGTCAAGGCCATGATCGGCGGCGGCATCAGGAAACTGGTCGAACGAGCCTTCGCGGCTTCCGGCACGCCGCTCCTCGGCAGCGCGCTCGATGAGGCCAACCGCGTCATGGCGCCGATCTATCGCAGGCATCTGACCGGCCGCACGAGGCTGATGCCTGGCGTCAGGGAGGTTCTCACGCACTTGCATTTGAGCGGAATAGCCATGGCCGTGGTGACCAACAAGCCGCAGCTGGCGGCTCGCGAAATCCTGCTGCATTTTCGGCTGACGGAATATCTCGGCGCGATCATCGGCGGAGACGCGGTGACATACTTGAAACCGGCGCCAGACGCGCTGTTGCTGGCGCTCGACCTGCTTCAGGTCGAACCTCGTGACGCGCTGATGGTCGGAGACAGCAGCGCCGACGTGGCCGCCGCCCGCGCCGCCGGCATGGCAGTCATTCTGCTGCGTGGCGGATACAGCCAAATTCCCGTTGAAGAGCTTTGCGCCGACCTCGTTTGCGACAGCCTGTTCGATCTGCCGTCAGCGATGCAGAGGCTGCAAGACGCTGCGTGACCCCATGCGCAAAGCCGAGCCAACGCCGGCCGAGCGCAGTCCAACGGCCGGTGGTACCGCGTTATTTTGAGAATTGCTTCAGATAAGCAATGACGTTGGCGATGTCCTCGTCTTTCTTGAGGCCGACAAACGCCATCTTGGTTCCTTTGACCATCGCCTTGGGATCGCGAAGGTAGGTCGTCAGCGTGGCCTCATCCCATTTGACGCCGGACTTGCCGGCCTCGGTCATGGCCTTGGAATAGCTGAACCCCGGATGCGTCCCGGCCGTTCGGCCGATAACGCCGTTCAAGGACGGACCGATCTTGTTCTGGTCCTTGTCTGCGACGTGGCAGACCTTGCATTTGGCGAAGACCTTCTCACCCGCCGCGGCATCCTGTGCCTGAGACTGGGTAGTGACAAAGGTGGCGACGGACACGGCGGCGAAAAATGCGACTGCGCGCATGGCATTTCCTCATTGATCGTGTGAGTGCCCGGGACACTTTACGCGTGTCGATGCCTTGATCGCCGGCATTCGTTTTAAAGCGGGAGAGCGAACTATTCGTCCTTCCTCCCCGGACTGGCAGCACCTGCACGCCTCGAAAAGCTAGACTGCCGATGAAGGAAGTCAATCGTACAAAGGTCCTGTTTCGTTTCCCGACTGCGCGAAGGGAAGTGTGTAGCGACACGCGGTCCACATCATTGACGCCTGTTGGCCGAACGCGTAGCCTCACTCCAACCGGTTTGCTGTTTGGGCACCTTCAGGAATCCGCGCAACTCCAAAGCACGAACTCTGGAGAGTTCGCCGCGCAGGCGACGATAAGTGCCAAATGGACATGGTCGATCTCATATTAGCGGTGTGCCTTAGCGCCAATCCGGGCAATTGCCGAGATGAACATCTCTATTTCGAGAGCCGCGGCTCTCTGTTCCAATGCATGTTCCTGGCGCCCGCCGAGATCGCAAAATGGTCTTAGGAACATCCGAGTCTCAAGGTCGTGCGCTGGAAATGTGCCGTTCCGAGCAAGGAACGAGCGATTTGATCGACATTCCTGGTTCGTCGACGACCCTAAAAGAGGAGACGCCATGATGATTTCGCGGCGCACGACGCTGCGCTTGGCAGCTCTGGGGGCCATCCTCGCCTCAAAGCCGGTTGCCGTCTTTGCGGCCGCTAAGGTCCGAATTGGTGTCCTGAAGTTCGGCACCGTGAGCTGGGAACTCGATACGTTGAAACGCCACAAGCTCGACGAGGCCAACAGGATCGATCTGGAAATTGTCTACTTCGCCGGGGAGGATGCGACCAACGTCGCGCTGCTGGCCGGCGCGATCGACATGATCGTGACCGACTGGCTGTGGGTCTCGCGCCAGCGCTCCGAGGGCGGCGACCTTACATTGGCCCCTTATTCGACCGCCGTGGGGGCAATCATGGTGAAGGAGGAATCGCCGATCCGGACGCTCGCCGACCTCAAGGAAAAGAAAATCGGTGTCGCCGGCGGCCCGCTCGACAAGAGCTGGCTACTGGTCCAGGCGCTGGCCAGACGCGATCACGGCCTCGACCTGCCGACAGCCTGTGACGTCGTCTTTGGCGCGCCGCCGCTGATTTCTGAAAAGGCGATGCAAGGCGAACTCGATGCCGTGCTCAATTTCTGGCATTTCTGCGCCCGGCTCGAGGCCAATGGCTTTCGTCGGTTGATCGGTGCGGATGACGCGACGAAAGCGCTTGGTGCCTCGGGCCCCGTGTCGGCACTCGGCTACGTCTTCCACGACCAATGGGCGAGCGACAATCCGGATGCCGCCCGGGGCTTCGTCAAGGCATCCAAGCAGGCCAAGGACTTGCTGGCCAAATCCGATGATGAATGGCTGCGCCTGGCGCCACTCATTCGCGCAGAAGGCAACGAGCTGGAAAAACTGCGCGACCGCTATCGCCAGGGCATCCCAAGACGGCCGGTCGCCGAAGAAGCGGTCGATGCGGGCAAACTCTATCACGTGCTGGCCGCGATAGGCGGCGAGAAGCTGGTTGGCAGGGCGCCCGAGATGGCGCCCGGCACGTTCTGGCCGGAACTCGCGAAATGACCGCAACGGCAGACAAGTCGGGTCGATCCGGCTTTGCGACGGCGCTGACACCAGCGCTGACGGTAACGGTTTCCCTGCTGGGACTTTGCCTGCTGTGGAGCCTCGCGGCCCATCTGTGGCAAAGCCGTGCTTTCCCCTCACCAGGGCAGGTCTGGCAGGTGCTGCTCAGGGAAGCGGCGAGCGGCGACCTTTTTTATCACCTTGGCGCGACGCTCGGACGGGTTGCTGCGGCGTACGTCGTCGCAATGATTATCGGCTCGGTCATCGGCGTCATCCTCGGCAGCTATCGCGGTGCGGACCGGTTCTTCAGTCCGTGGGTGGTCCTGTTTCTCAACATTCCCGCGCTGGTGGTCATCGTGCTCGCCTATATCTGGTTCGGCCTCAACGAGGCGGCGGCGATTGGCGCAGTTGCCGTGAACAAGATCCCGAATGTCGTGGTGACGATGCGCGAAGGCGCCAGGGCGTTTGATCCGCGTTATGGCGAAATGGCCGCCGTCTACCGCTTCGCCCCACTTGAGCGCATCCGCCATGTCCTGCTGCCGCAACTGCAGCCCTATTTTGCCGCGGCCTCGCGGTCCGGCATCGCCCTCATATGGAAGATCGTCCTGGTGGTCGAACTGCTCGGCCGCTCCAATGGCGTCGGTTTCCAGATCTATCTCTATTTCCAGCTCTTCGACGTCGCCGCCATTCTCGCGTACACGCTGGCTTTCGTGGCGGTGATGCTTGTCATCGAACTCCTCCTGGTGCAGCCCGTTGAACGACATGCAACCCGTTGGCGCGGTCGTCCCGCTTAGGGTCGACATCGCTGAAAAGACCTTCCGGTCCGCGCAAGGCGTCTCGATCACGGCGCTTCAGGGTCTGTCTTTCGAGGTCCGGCAGGGCGAATTCGCTTGTCTGCTTGGGCCGTCGGGCTGCGGCAAGACCACGACGTTGCGCATCCTGCTTGGACTGGACAAAGACTTTTCCGGCTCTTTCCAACTGCCGCAAGGCGGCTCGAACCGCATCGCCGCCGTGTTCCAGGAGCCTACTTTGCTGCCATGGCGGACGGTGGAGCAGAATGTCAGGCTGGCGCTGCCGAAAAGCCTAAGAGCGAAGAGTCTCGACGAGCTGTTTGACACTCTCGGCCTCGCCGGCATGCGCTCGCTCTATCCGGCGGAGCTTTCGCTCGGCCTTGCGCGCAGGGCAGCGCTTGCCAGGGCCTTCGCCACCGAACCGGCGGTGCTTTTCCTGGACGAACCCTTTGCCTCCCTCGACGAACAGACCGCCGAGCGGCTTCGGCACCTGCTTTTGACCGTCTGGTCGGCGCGGCCCACGACCGCCTTGATGGTAACGCACAATCTGCGCGAGGCACTGATGCTGTCGGACCGCATCATCGTGCTTGCGCAGCGCCCTGCCCATGTGCTCGGCATGTTCGACGTAGGCTTGCCGCGGCAACATCGCAACCCACAGGTGATGAGCGACCTTTTGCTGTCGTTCCAGCAAAAATTTCCGGGCGTGGCCTGATCGCCTTACGGCTCGAATGCGGATTGCAAGGTATTTCGCAGCCAATGGCCAATAAAACGGCGAGACTGTGAGGCACTGCCATGCACGCCTGTTTCGCCTGATTAAAAGCAACGTACGTCGGCTTCCGCCTGCGCGCGCTTCAGTTCCGTGCGCGCTGCCTTCGCTGGCGCGCTTTCGCGAAACAACCCTGCGGCCTCCCCTGTCGTCAGCGACATGCTTTTGAAGGTCTCCGCCCTCTCATAGTGATCGTAAGGAAGGATCGAGGCGATAACATCGATCGAGCAGGAACAGCTTTCAAGCGCCTGACGTGTCTGGCCATTTGTTTGCATGCAGCCGAGCACGTAGTCGGCAATCGTTGCCGTCGGGTAGTCTCCCGCGGCGCTGGCCAAGTTCGCAAAGGCCAGCGTCGCCGCAAAGGCCACCGACAAGGTGAGAGATCCAACAGACCTTATCATGAGGAACCTCCAGTTGGCCTGGACACCATGCATCCAGACGGGATCATCGCTCCAATTGGCGACGTGCCGCAAAGCCAGTCAAGCGCCCATGGCCTGCGTATACGACCAAAGGAGGAATGCCCTATCGACCGACAAGAGCCAGCTTCATGACCCCCTGCGCACCCTCCTTCACGCGTTTATTTCATGCGTCGCTCACTATCGGCAGCCAGCGAGATGCACGCATACTTACCCCGAGGTGCCTCGTAGAATATATCGAAATAAAGTCAAATGTGTATCACCTTGAGAATACGGGAACAATATGGCTGCTATATGTGTCGCAGCTGGCGGCCATCCTCTTATTAGTTTTTCACCCGATTCTTATTTTACTTGTTGCTAAATATTGCATCGCACCATAATCGATATTGCAGCGCAACGACGCATTGTAGGTTTTTGCTTGCCTGGTCTTTTACGATGACATAGCTTTTTCCTGTTTCCGGCTTCAAGAGCGCCACCGTCATCAGGGAGCGGCGGCAGTCTTTCGAAGACCAAGGGGGGGCGGGCGGTAACGGTGCCCTCTGCTTCGGGGTAGGTCGTGACAGCTGCCGGAAAATAACTTCCCAACATGAATTGCTTGGGCAGGCCCCTGTGGGGCTTGACGGTCGATTCTTCACTGTGAACCCGGGAGGATTTTGGATGCGTGGACTTGCGAAAACTACCTACATACTGACGACCGCGGCGTTTTTATCGCTCGGCGCTGCCTATACGGCTTCGGCCAATGAAGACCTTGCAAAGCTCGCATCGGATGCGAAGAACTGGGCGATGCAGACGGGTGACTACGCCAACACCCGCTATTCCAAACTCAACCAGATCACTGCGGACAATGTGAAGAACCTGCAGGTCAAATGGAGCTTTTCCACCGGCGTGCTGCGTGGTCACGAAGGCGGGCCGCTGATCATCGGCGACGTGATGTATGTCCATACGCCTTTCCCAAACAACGTCTTTGCTCTCGACCTCAAGAATGACGGCAAGATCCTGTGGAAATACGAGCCCAAGCAGGACTCGAACGTCATTCCGATCATGTGCTGCGACACGGTCAACCGCGGTGTCGCCTATGGCGACGGCAAGATCATTCTCAACCAGGCCGACACAACCGTCGTCGCGCTCGATGCCAAGACCGGCAAGGTCGTCTGGTCTGTCAAGAACGGCGATCAGACCGACGGCGGAAAGGGCGAATCCGGCACGTCGGCACCCGTAGTCATCAAGGACAAGGTGCTCGTGGGCGTCTCCGGTGCTGAATTCGGTGTTCGCGGCTGGCTGGCCGCCTACAATCTGAAAGACGGCAAGCTCGCCTGGAAAGCCTATTCGGAAGGTCCTGATGCAGACACCCTTCTCGATCCCGAGAAGACGACTCATCTCGGCAAGCCTGTCGGAAAGGATTCCGGCACGAACACCTGGGAAGGCGAACAGTGGAAGACGGGCGGCGGCACGACATGGGGATGGTATTCCTATGATCCCAAGCTGAACCTGGTCTATTACGGCACTGGCAATCCCTCGACATGGAATCCGGTCCAGCGCCCAGGCGATAATCGCTGGTCCATGACAATCATGGCTCGCGATGCGGATACCGGTGTTGCCAAATGGCTCTACCAGATGACCCCGCATGATGAGTGGGACTATGACGGCATCAACGAGATGATTCTCATCGATGGCATGGAGGTCAACGGCGCCAAGCACGACGTGCTGGTGCATTTCGACCGCAACGGCTTTGCCTACACAATGGATCGAGCCACCGGCGAACTTCTCGTCGCCAAGAAATACGATCCGGCAGTGAACTGGGCGACGGAAGTCAACATGGATCCCAAGAGCGACCAGTATGGCCGCCCGCAGGTCGTCGCCAAGTATTCGACCCAGCAGAACGGCGAAGACACCAACTCGACCGGTATCTGCCCGGCCGCGCTTGGAACCAAGGACCAGCAGCCGGCCGCCTACTCGCCGAAGACCGGGTTGTTCTACGTGCCGACCAACCATGTCTGCATGGACTATGAGCCTTACAAAGTGAGCTACACCGCCGGTCAGCCCTATGTGGGCGCCACCGTGTCGATGTATGCGGCGCCTGGCGGTGACGGTAACATGGGCAACTTCATTGCCTGGGATGCAGCCAAGGGTGAGATCGTCTGGTCGAAGCCCGAGCAGTTCTCGGTGTGGTCGGGCGCATTGGCGACAGATGGCGACGTCGTCTTCTACGGTACCCTCGAAGGCTACATCAAGGCGGTCGATAAGGACGGCAAGGAACTCTACAAGTTCAAGACCCCGTCCGGCATCATCGGCAACATCACGACCTACGAGCATGACGGCAAGCAGTACGTCGCCGTTCTGTCCGGCGTCGGTGGATGGGCCGGTATCGGTCTGGCAGGGGGGCTGCTTTCGCCCGACAACGCCGCTGCCTGGCATGGCGCCGTTGATCAGGGCCGTGCGCAGGGCGACCAGACCGCGGTCGTTGGAACCGCTGGTCTGGGTGCCGTCGGCGGTTACGCGGCACTTGCCGACTATACGACACTGGGCGGGCAGCTCACCGTGTTCGGCCTCCCGGACTGATAACCGGGAAGAGCCTTACGGCTAGGTTCGAAAACGAGAGCCCGGGTCACCGGGACGCCGGGAACCGGGCTCTCGATTGCGCCGCGCACCCAACTCCGATCAATGCCGCTGCACGACGGCAGCCAGGGTTTCTGGCAAACGAAGGAAGAGCCTGAATGATCGTTCGCATTGCAGTTTCCGCTCTCGCCCTGGTTCTGCTGCCTCTGGCCAGCTCAAGTCTGGTACGGGCCGAAGACAGCATGGAGAAAGCCAAGGCGGTGAAGCAAGAAGGAGGCAAATATTTAGATGCGGACGGAAATCCGACCTACAAGATCGAAAACGGAACCGTCGATTGGTACACCTTCAGCGGGTACCGCCGGTATCACTCAGATTGCCATGTCTGTCACGGACAGGACGCCACAGGTTCGAGCTATGCGCCTGCCCTGGCTAATAGCCTGAAGAACATGGATTACGCCACGTTCCTGTCGATCGTCGCCGAGGGCCGCAAGAATGTCGGCGGCGGCAAGGAAAACGTCATGCCTGCCTTTGGCGACAACAAGAACGTCTATTGTTACCTGGACGATCTCTACGTCTATCTGCGCGCGCGCGCAGATGGCGCGGCACCCCGCGGCAGGCCGCCCAAGCACGAAAACAAGGCTCAGGCAGCCAAGGATGCCGAAGCATCCTGCATGGGTGGATGATATGACCGGCCGCACTGCATCGAAGCTGCGCGTCGTTCTGCCGATCCTCGGCGCGCTCGCCTTGCTGCCGTCGAACGTTCTGGCACAAAATGCCGGGCTTGGCGCTGCGGGCGAACTGGTCGATCCCGACATTCTGCGCGTCTGCGCCGATCCCTCGAATATGCCCTTTACCGACAAGAACGGCCAAGGCTTCGAAAACAAGCTGGCTGAACTGGTTGCCAAGAAGACGGGGCGGAAATCAGTCGCTTACACGTGGTTTCCCACTGTCACCGGCTTTGTGCGCAACACGCTTGGGGCCAATCGATGCGACATCATCATGGGCTACGCCCAAGGCGATGAACTGGTGCAGAACACCAATGCCTACTATCGCTCCGCCTATGTGCTCGTATACCCCAAAGGCAACGGCATGGAAGGCATCGAGACGATCGAAGACCCGAAACTTTCCGGCAAGAGAATCGGCGTCGTCGAAAGCACGCCGCCAACCGCCAACATGGCCGCCAACAAGCTTCTGCGGACCGCCAAGATCTATCCACTCGCGGTGGATACGCGCGTCACTCCGTCCATGGGGGAGGTCATGATCAAGGACATGCTCGCCGGCAAGATTGACGCGGCGGTCCTGTGGGGGCCGATGGCAGGTTACTATGCCAAGGAACTCGGAGCCGATGTCACCATTGTTCCGCTGTTGAAGGAAAAAACCGGCTCGCGCATGTCCTACCGCATCACCATGGGTGTACGCCCGTCCGACCAGGAATGGAAGCGGACTCTCAACCGGGTGATCAGGGAAAACCAGCCGGAGATCACCAAGCTCCTGCTGGGTTACAATGTGCCGCTGATCGACGAGCACGACAATCCGATCACGCAATAGTTGGGATGGGTCAGGAGGAGGAAAAACCTGCGCGATGAACAATTGAAGAGAAGAAGACTACAGCTACTTTCGATAGTTTGTTTTTCGGGCCTTTCAAAACCTTGTGTTTCATTTGTCCATTTTGAGAACGTGATGGACGAGCCATTGCTTCGGTGCCCTGCAATGGTTGGCTAACCACCGGATCGGCCCCTTCGGGCTGGTAGAAGAGGAGAAATGTTATGAAGAAGAGCTGGACAAAACCGACCATGTGTCAGGTTGCTGCGGGCTTTGAAATTTCGCGCTATCTGCCTGCTGAAATTACTCCCAAGAAGTAGGCCGCAGAGGTGCGTGTCCCTGGCAACAGGGGCACGCATCCCCTTGCCGTATGGGATTTTCGTGAAAGAGTTTGAGGCGCGCAAAGCGGGCGGGCCGTTTTTTGCGGCTGCAAATTGGCTGTTGGTCAGAGAAGCCGCGGGGCGGGCGTTTTCATGCGCTTGAAAATCATCGGATCGGCGGCCGGCGGCGGCTTTCCGCAATGGAACTGCAATTATCGTCTGAGCCGTGCGGCTCGCACCGGGGTAGCTGGTGTGCATTCACGAACCCAATCGAGTGTCGCCGCGTCGGCGGATGGGCTCGGCTGGGTTCTGTTCAACGCCTCGCCCGACATTCGCCAGCAGATCGCGGCAACGCCTGAATTGCAGCCCGCGCACGATGCGCAGCTGCGCTCGACACCTATTCGCGCGGTGGTGCTGACCAATGCCGATGTCGATCATGTGGCCGGCCTGCTCAGCCTGCGTGAGCGGCAGCCTTTCGCTATCTATGCAACGACACAGGTTCTGGCGACGCTGGAGGCGAATTCGATTTTCAATGTCCTCGATCCGGCGCTCGTGCCGCGACGCATCTTGCCGCCGGCGCAAGAACTGTCGATCTGCGACGCAGACGGCCACGACACCGGGGTGGCTGTCGAGAGCTTTCCCGTGCCCGGGAAGATAGCCCTCTATCTCGAAGAAAGAGGTCAGCCGGATGCGAATTTCAGCTCTGACACTGGCGACACGATCGGCGTCCGTATCGCCGGTGCCGGCAGTCGCGGCTCCGTCTTCTACATCCCCGGCTGCGCCCGCATCGATGCGGCCCTGCGCACGCGTCTAGCCGATGCCGCATGCCTTCTGTTCGACGGCACGGTCTTCACCGACGACGAGTTGATTGCTGCCGGCGTCGGCCAAAAGACCGGTGCGCGCATGGGGCATCTGGCAATGTCGGGAGACGCGGGGTCGATCGCCGGCTTGGCCGATGTGAGGATCGGCCGTCGTGTCTTCGTCCACATCAACAACACCAATCCTGTTCTGGACGAGAATTCTGCCGAGCATGCAGCAGTCGAAGCGGCTGGCTGGGAAGTGGCCTGCGACGGGATGGAGATGGAACTTTGAGTGATTTCCACCACGCAGCCAGCAACGGCCTGTCCTCCAGAGAGCTCGAAGCCGTGCTGCGGCAGGTCGGTGCCGAGCGCTATCACAACCACCATCCTTTCCATCACAGGATGACCAGCGGTGCGCTGTCGAGGACCGAGATGCAGGCCTGGGCGCTGAATCGCTATTGCTATCAGGCGGTCATTCCGCGCAAGGATGCCATGATCCTCGCTCATGCCGAGGATCCGGCGTTTCGCGCCGCCTGGCGCAAACGCATCGAGGATCATGACGGCGAGGACGGCTGGAGCGGCGGTATTGCGCGCTGGTTGCACCTGGCGACCTCGCTCGGTCTCGATGCCGACGCGGTGAAGAGCGAGAGGCTGGCCCTGCCGGCGACACGTTTTGCGGTTGGCGCTTACCTCTCCTTTTGCACGAACCGGACCCTGCTGGAGGCGGTCGCGTCGTCGCTGACTGAGATGTTCTCGCCGCTCATCATCGGCGAGCGGGTGCCCGCGATGCTGGCCAGATACGATTATATCACCGAGGACACGCTGGCCTATTTCACCCGACGGCCCGAACAGGCCTCGCGCGACGCCGACTTCGCGCTCGCCTATGTGCTCGAACATGCCGACACGACGGAGCGCCAGCAGCAGGTGATCGATGCACTGGTGTTCAAATGCGATATACTCTGGGCCATGCTCGACGCGCTTCAACACGCCTATGGCGAGCCGGGCAATATCCCGCCGGGCGCCTTCCGTCCGGAGGCAGCCCAATGATGGCACTGCGCGAAAGGGCCATGGTGTCGCTGCAGTCGGTTCCATCGCTGCCGAAGCACGTGCGCATACAGTATGACCCCGTGCGTCAGGCGTTCGCCGTGCTGTCGCCCGAAAAGGTGTTCTGGCCAAACGAGATCAGCCTCGACATATTGCGCCGTTGCGATGGGCGGTCCACGGTCGGCCACATCATTGCCGGCCTTGCCGCAGATTACGATGCCGAACAGGAGGCTGTGGCGGCCGATGTCGTCGCCTTCCTGCAGGAATGGTCTGACAAGCTGCTGGTGAAGCTATGAGCGAGCCCCGTCTCCCCCCGATCGGCATGCTGGCGGAACTGACGCATCGCTGCCCGCTGCAATGCCCCTATTGCTCCAATCCGCTCGAATTGCTGAAGGCCAATCGCGAACTCGACACGCAGAGCTGGCTCGACCTATTCTCGCAGGCCGCCGATCTTGGCGTTCTCCAGGTGCATCTGTCCGGCGGTGAACCGACGCTGCGTCGCGATCTCGAGCAATTGATCGCCGGGCTTTCGGCGCGCGGCGTCTACACCAACCTGATCACCGCCGGTGTCGGCATTGCGGATGGCCGCATCGAGGCATTTGCCGAAGCCGGGCTCGACCATCTGCAACTGAGCTTTCAAGGTGCACGGCCGGCGACCACCGAGCGCATCGGCAATCACAGGGGCAGCCACGAAAAGAAGCTGGAAACGGCACGTCGCGCTCGCGCGGCCGGCTTGCCGCTTACCATCAACGCGCCGATCCATCGCCACAATATCGAGGAGGTACCGGAATTCATCGATCTGGCCCTTTCGCTGGGTGCGGAGCGTCTCGAGATCGCCAACGTACAGTACGCCGGCTGGGCGCTGACCAATCGCGATCAACTGATGCCCGAGCGTGCTGCCGTCGACCGCCAGGCGGAGATCGTCGCGGCGGCGCGCGAACGGCTCACCGGCATCATGAACATCGATTTCGTCACGCCAGATTATTTCGCCATCTATCCCAAGCCGTGCATGGGCGGCTGGGCGCGCGACGCCTTCATGGTGACGCCAGACGGCACCGTACTGCCATGCCATGCCGCCCAGACCATACCGTCGCTCGGCTTCGAGCGTTTTGGATCACGCAGCCTGGCCGCGATCTGGACCGATTCCCCGGCATTTAATGCCTTTCGAGGCACGGACTGGATGCAGGAGCCCTGCCGCAACTGTGAGCGGCGCGAGATCGACTGGGGCGGCTGTCGCTGCCAGGCGATGGCAATCGCCGGCGATGCCGCCGCGACGGACCCGGCTTGCGCGAAATCGCCGATCCATGCGCGCATGGCAATGCTGATCGACGAGGCCCAGCGCGCTGCGACGGTTCCTTCGAAGGACGAACCATTCGTCTACCGGCGCATCGGCATCGTCACCGAGCCCGCCTGACTGCCAACTATTCCTACGGCCTACCCTAGTGAAAGCCGTTCGGCATGCCACGTCATATGGTCATGCATGAATGTCGAAATGAAAAAATAGGAGTGATCGTATTCGTCCTGCATCCGCAATTTCAACGGAATGCCTGCCTTGGAGCAGGCGTCTTCGAGCAGCCAAGGCCTGAGGCCCTCCTGGAGGAAACCGTCTGACGTTCCGTGATCGACCAGGAATTCCGGGAAACGATGTCCATCCTCGATGAGCGAAGTGGCATCGTAGCGCCGCCACGAGGCCTCATCCAGGCCGAGATATTTTTCGAAAGCCGGCTTCGACCAGCCGGCTGTGCTTGGCTGCACGATCGGCGCAAACGCCGAGCAACTTCTGAAACGCGCGGGATTGTTCAGTGCGATCGTCAGCGCGCCATGCCCGCCCATCGAATGGCCGAAGATCGACTGGCGCGCCATATCGGCGGGAAATTCGCGCCCGATCACGGCTGGCAGTTCCTCGACGATATAGGAATACATGCGATAGTTCTTGGCATACGGCTCTTGCGTCGCGTCGAGGTAGAAACCGGCGCCGCTGCCGAACTGCCAATTGTCCTTTTCATCCGGAATGTCGGCACCACGCGGGCTGGTGTCGGGACAGACAACGATCAAGCCAAGTTCGGCGGCAATACGTCTGTATTCGCCTTTTTCCATTACATTCGCATGGGTGCAGCTGAGTCCGGAGAGGTACCACACCACGGGGCAACGGCTTTCCCGTGCCTGCGGAGGCACGAAAATGGCAAACGTCATTTCGCACGAGCAGCTCGTCGAAAGATGAGAGTAAACATGCTGGGCGCCGCCATGCGACTTGGCAGTCGAGACGAGTTTCGGGTGCTCTGGCATATATTCTTCTCCACCAATTTTAACCGCCGACCGTAGGCTCTACGACATCAAGGGTGATCGCGGCAACCTTGGTGGGCCGGCTGGCGCGCGGGGCTCTTGATCGGAGCCGGGATGGCCTGCCTTCGCCGACCGTCTTGGCGCAGCAAGGCGCGAGAGGCCACTCGCTGGCGCAGCGTTGCCCAGCAAGCCATACGGGCCAGGCTGGGCGATTGTTGGCGATGCTGGCTATAACAAGGACGCAGTCACTGCGCAGGCATCGGCGATGCTTCCGGGACGCCGAACTCTGCGCAAATGCACTTGCCATGGCTTTCAGTGGCGACAGCCGCTTCGACGCGGCTATGGCGGACGAGCACGCACGCGTCATCGCGTGGGCTCGCAGCAAGCGCGCCAGGGTACCGAGCAAGAACTGGTGGAACCGACGGCTATTCCCGACCGTCGAAAGCCACGGACAGGCCCAGGGCAGTTGCTGCCTCGACGATCGCCTCGGTTAGCTCTTCGTCGGATGCGACCAGATAAGGGGCGGCTTGCCGTGCTGCGTTTAATGTCGCTGTGATCGAGATGGTGTCACCACGATCCTCCCTATTGAGGACTGCGGCGATTGCTTGCTCTACTACCGGACTGACCCTTTGCACCTTACTCATCCACCCTCGCCGTCCGCGACCCAGGGCGATGGTAATCTATCCACGGTTGTGTTCAATTCGATATACGGAACGTACAGACTCGACCGGCTGGACCGCGACGGCCAAACATCTCTAATTCCGACGGCATTCTAGATCGACCAAGCCTCGCTACCGGGCCTCGACCAGGTTTCTCAGCAGATCGCCCGCGCGCTGCGGAGCCCTGGCAAATTGCCAGGTTCGTATGTGAGCCCGGTCCAGGAGCTCGGCTCGGCCCACGGGCGCGCCCCCTGCGCTGGGCGAAGATATCGCCTAGAAATAGCCGAGGATGGATTTTACCTCGAGATACTCCAACATGCCCTCGATCCCATATTCGCGTCCGTTTCCGGACTGCTTGAAACCGCCAAACGGGGCGTGCGGATCCCAGGCCGGGTAGTTGAGATGCACCTGACCGGAGCGGATCCGCGAGGCCACGTCCCTGACGGCGTCCACATCCTGGCCCTGCACATGGGCCCCCAGACCGTAGACCGTGTCGTTGGCGATGGTGACGGCCTCCTCGATTGTGTCGTAGGGGATGATGCAGAGAACTGGCCCGAAGACCTCTTCCTGGGCAATGCGCATGGTCGTGCGCACGTCGGAAAAGATGGTCGGCCTCACATAGAACCCGACGTTCAGATCGTGCGCACGGCCCGGTCCGCCGGTGAGGAGCCTGGCGCCCTCAGAAATGCCGACGCCGATCATGGTTTGGATGCGGTCGAATTGGGCACGGTTTGCGATTGCACCATGAGTTGTGGCTTCGCAAAGCGGATCGCCAATGACGATCTGGGCTGCGGCCCTTTTGGCGATTGCCTCGATCTCGGAGAGCAGCGCGCGTGGCACGATCATGCGCGTCGGGGCGCTGCATGACTGGCCGAGATTGCGGAAGGCGGCGGCTACGCCCAGAGAAACGGCGCGATCGAGATCTGCGTCCGGCAGGATCACGTTCGGCGACTTGCCGCCCAGCTCCTGCGCGACACGCTTGACGGTGGTCGCCGCCGCCTGGGCCACCGCAATGCCCGCGCGGGTGGACCCGGTAATGGAGATCATGTCGACATCCGGATGGGAAGCGAGACCCACACCCACGCTTGGACCATCACCTTGCAGGAGGTTGAAAACCCCGGCAGGGAAGCCGGCTTCCTCGATTGCCTCGGCGAACAGCAGAGCGTCCAAGGGAGAAAGCTCACTCGGCTTCAGCACGATCGTGCAGCCTGCAGCGAGCGCCGGCGAAACCTTGGCGGTGATCTGGTAAAGTGGCCAGTTCCACGGAGTGATCAAGGCGCAGACACCGATCGGTTCGTGGGTGACGGCGGTTTGCCCCCGTTGCTTGACGAAGCGAAAGTCTGTCAGCACATCGCGAGCGACCTTAACATGCGTGATCGCCAGCGGCACGTGGGCGCTGCGCGCATAGCCGATCGCCGCGCCCATTTCTAGGCTCAGGCATTGAGCCAGCAGTTCGCCGCGCGCCTCGAGCAGCGCTTGCAGGCGATCGAGTAGACCCGCGCGGTCTTCTGGCGTGGTCCGACTCCAGGTGGCGAATGCCCGGCGAGCCGCTGCAACGGCCGCGTCAACGTCCTCGCCATTTCCAAGCGGAAACTGGCTCACAACCTCTTCTATGGCGGGATTGACGACGACGCCCGTCGCGGTGCCGCTCGGCTCAACCCATTGACCGTCGATGAAGAACTTGTCCAGGTGGCCGTTGCGGGCCAGGTGTTCGAGGGGCGTCATCACCCTACAAGGTCCTTCATGCGGTAATAGGCGCCGAGAATCGGCAGGAACCAGGGGCGCCCGAAATAACCGGGGATCGCTGGCCAGTCGAAATCCTTCCAGGGATTGAGCTCGGGGCGCCCGTCCATGACGTCGGCCATGATGGTGCCCATCAACGTCGACATCTGGGTCCCGTGTCCGCTATAGCCCATCGAGTAATAGATGCCATCGCGCTCTCCGGCGCGCGGCAGGCGATCGCTGGTCATATCGACCATGCCGCCCCAGCAGTAGTCGATGCGGGTGCCGGCCAGTTCCGGAAAGACCTCGACCATCGCCGCCTTGAGTATCCGGCCGCTTTTTTCGTCGGATTGAGGGTTGGACACGGCAAAGCGCGCCCTCCCGCCGAACAGAAGGCGATTGTCCGGCGTGAGCCGCCAGTAGACAACGAGATTGCGCGTGTCGACGACCATGCGCCCAGTCGGCATGAGACGCCTGAGGTGGTCGGGCGACAGCGGCTCGGTCACGATCAGAAATGCGCCGACCGGGATCATGCGCCGGCGGATCCAGCCGAGCGGGCCAACCTGGGAAATGCCGCTTGCCAACAGGACCTGCCGCGCGACAATCTTGCCCTTTGGCGTCGTTACCTCATGCCCGCCTGAAACCTTGCGCATCGCAATGACGGGCGAGCGTTCATGGACCTCTGCGCCACGCCGGGCAGCGGCGGTCGCGAGGCCCCGGACGAACCGGCCGACATGCATGCCCGCGCTCTTGGGAAAGAGCAGCCCGCCATGGTAGCGGTTGGTGCCGACTTCGGTTCGCAGGTCCTCGCGCGCGATCATCCTGGTGTCGGGATCGACATTGGCAGCCAGTAGTTCCTGGCTGCGCGCCAGCATGTCGTAGTGCTCGGGCTTGGCGGCAAGCTTGAGCTTGCCGACGCGGGAGAAGCTGCAGTCGATCTTCTCTTCCTGCACCAGCCGCTCGACCATATCGACGCCGGCGTCAAAAGCCTTGTAGAGCGCATTTGCGGCCGGCTTGCCGTGCTTGCCAGCCATGATTGCATAGTTCTGGGCAAAGCCGTTGTTGCACATGCCGCCATTGCGGCCGGACGCGGCATTGCCGATCGTTTCGGCCTCCAACAGGGCAACCCGGGCGCCCTTTTTGGCAAGGGCCAGCGCGGCGGAGGAGCCGGTCAGGCCGCCGCCCACAATCGCCACGTCGTAGCGGCCTTCGAGCGGTTTGGACGACCCTTCATTGAACGGCTGAGACGTATCCAGCCAGTACGAGGTAAACTTCATTTTCTTGACCACCAGTGTTGATTTGAGTGGGGCGACATCCGAGCGTAGTCGCGCGCCTACCAGCCGCGCATCCGCTCCCAACGCGCTTCAATCTTGGGGCTGGCCCCGTTGACGACGCTGTAGAAATCATGCTGGGCGGCCATCGCACACGCATGGTTGGGCAGAATCCGGACCCGAGTCCCGAGCGGCAGCTCGGGCATGGACTTTCCAGAACCGGCACGAATGGCGAGGATACCGTGTTCCTGGCTGGCCTGGGCCACGATCACATCTTCAAGCACCCGCCCCTTTTCGTCGCAGACCACGCCGTAACCCTGGTCGATCTGCTGGTTTGCGGTTCCCCGGTCGCGCGAAAGCGCCATCCATCCAGCGTCGACCAGCACCCACCCCTTTTCCGGCTTGGACCCGATCACCGTGGCCAATACGGAAATCGCGATGTCGTCGAGTTCGCACACCCCAACGCCGTGCTGGACCAGGTCGAAGAACATGTAGACCCCGGCGCGCAGCTCCGTGACCCCCTCAAGATTGTCGACGAAATGCGCTGTCGGCGTTGAGCCGACGCTGACGATCGGGCAGGCATGGCCATGGGCGCGCAGGATTTCAGCGGCGCGCACCGTGGCTGAACGCTCGTTCTCGCCTGCCTTGACCAGCGCATCGGGCGTGTTCAAGCCATAGGATTCGCCTGCATGGGCGAGAACGCCGACGAGTTTGGCACTGGCCGCGACGACACTGCCGGCCACGTCGAGCAACTTCGGGTCGTCCGGCCTCAAACCGCCGCGATGGTCATCGCAGTCCAGTTCGATGAAAACAGATGGGGTCATACCGGTGGCTTCGCGGACGCCGGCCAGGGCATCGGCCTGCCCGACCGAATCGAGCAACAGCTTCACATCAGCGCCGGTGCGGCGACAAAGCTCCATGGCCCGCCTGGCCGAGGCCGGCGAGATGCCGACCGCGTAGGTCATGTCTCGAAAGCCATGGCCCGCGAAATACTCCGCCTCGGCGATGGTAGAGACCGTGATCGGACCGCGTTCGCGATGGAACGCGTATCGGGCGACATCGATGCTCTTGGCCGTCTTCATATGCGGGCGCAGCACCACGCCAAGCTTCCTGGCGCGCTCAGCCAGACCCTTGATGTTGTGCTCGAGCCGGCCACGGTCGAGAAGCAGCTTCGGGGTGACCAAGGCGTCGATCGTCCTAGCCGTCTCGCTCACCGCCAGGCTTGCCGCCATCTTATTCATAGTCTCGTTTCCTAAGTGAACGACTGGTTTGCCAACGCATACATATGGGCTGGCCCCTCGGCGACGGGTCGTTGTCCTTTGACCATGGCGGTCGCAGTGCCGGACCGCTGCAGGCCAAGGCTCGCAAGCCAGTCGCCCAATCCATCCTCGGCATAGACGTCGATGCGAACGAATTGATTGTGAAGCCTCGAAAGCTGGGCCAGGATCAGAAGCCGCGCGTCGTGGTCGCTCTCGGTTGCACAAGGGCCGACGACATAGCCGCGGCCATACCTCCTCGCGACAGCGTAGCCTGCAATCCGTCCCCTGCGCTCAATGACCAATGCGTTGCCG
Source organism: Mesorhizobium sp. M0019 (assembly GCF_040323975.1). NCBI lineage: Bacteria > Pseudomonadati > Pseudomonadota > Alphaproteobacteria > Hyphomicrobiales > Phyllobacteriaceae > Mesorhizobium > Mesorhizobium sp. M0019. Next base: position 38,592 of record NZ_JAMYVK010000028.1, read on the forward strand.
ACATCGGCGAGCGCAGCCACCATCGGCAGCCGGGGCATGCCCGTGGCCCGTTCGTCGAAGGCCTGGATTGCCGCGAGGTCAAAGGCTGTCGCTTGACGGATGTCGTCGCGGGTACTCCGCGTCACGGCGACAGCCAGCGAGCCCTGGTGCTGAAGCACCGTGCCCCAGGCAGTGAAGCCGCGTCGCTTGTAGAGCGCCAGCCCCTCTTCGGTTGAGTTGAGCAGCAGGTTGCGACCGTGTGTCGCCTCAAGCAATCCATCAAAGAGCCGGGCGCCGTTGCCACCGCCTTGCGCGGAGCCAGTAACTATGATCATCCCGACCGAGGCATAGGACTGTCCGTAATTCCAGGACATGGCCGTGCCAATCACCTGTCCTGCCCGCTCAAGGACCAGGCCATTGCCGACCATCAGGGCAAATTCCCAATCCTCCTGACGGTAGGCCCAGGCCATCTCCTGCGACAGCTTCAGTGCGCCCGGCAAATGGCGGGTTTCCAATTTCATCAGCTCGATCGGGGCGCTGACGATATGTCTGTCATGCTCAAAGGCCATAAGGTGCAACGCTGTCAGTTGATCCAGAGTCGGATTGAAGTCGGATCTTAGAGTCGCGCCCGGCGGACAGATTTCGCTGCTGTTTTGCCCCTTCAAATCAGCGGGATTATTCGTTTTATGCAGTTCCTCGGCATGCCAAATCGTGCAAATCGGGCGAGGAATACCTGGCACCTTGAATCGCCGCTTCGTGGTTGCCCGATCGGCGATGCCCAGGAGGAATTTTGGATGATCTACATCAGCGAAGAGGAGTCAGCCGCCCTCGTCACGCATGAACTTGCTTTCGAGGCGGCGCGCGAGGCTCTCGTGGCGGCAGCATCGCGGCAGAGCTGGGTCTTTCCGGCTGTTCTCGGGCGCACACAGGAGGTGACCAATACCTTCTCAATCAAATCCGGTTCGTCGGGCGAGCTGACCGGCGTGAAAATTGGCTCCTTCTGGTCGGGCAACCCGGCACGTGGCCTTCCGCGCCACAACTCGACCATCGTGCTGCTCGATCAGCATACAGGTCGGCTCGGCGCCGTAGTCGAGGCCGGGAAGGTCAACGCCTACAGGACGGCCGCCGCCGACGCGGTTGCGGCCGATCTTCTTGCGCGCAAGCAAGCCAAGGTTCTGGCGATTTTCGGGGCCGGCAACCAGGCGAGCTTCGAAGTGATGGCGCTGGCACGCATCCGCCCAATCGAAACCGTGCTGGTCGTGGCCCGGCCTTCGCCGCGGCGCGACGCTTTTGTCGATCAGATCGGCGAAAGGGGACTGAAGGCGCGCGCTGCCTTGCCGGAAGAAGCCGTGCGCACGGCCGACATCGTGGTGACGGCGACACCCGCACGCGAACCGCTGTTCGATGCCGCTTGGGTGGGACCCGGAACCCATATCGTCAGCATCGGGTCGGATGCTCCGGGTAAACGCGAATTGCCGAGCGAATTATTTCCCAAGGCACGTCTGTTTTGTGATCTGCTTTCCCAGTCCGTCCAGATCGGCGAGTTCCAATACGTGCGCGACGAGATCGACGCCGGCGTGCTTGTGGTAACACCAATCGGCGACGTTATTGAAAGGCGTGCGCTCGGACGCCGCTTCGACAATGAGATCACGGTCTTCGATAGTTCCGGCATCTCCCTGCAGGACCTCTACATGGCCGACGCGCTGATCCGCGCAAAGGCGTCCCACCGCTGATCAGTTTCGCACCACGCCCCAGTCCCGACGGATTTTTCGACACTCTCCGGCAACAAGGTGATCCCGCGCGATCCTGCAGTCGTGTCAGCGCGGGCGCGCCAAAGGGTTGCCCGCATGAACCACGGATCGCCCCCGATGTCGGCGACTAGCGTCTGGCGCGCCAGAAGGCGAGACGGTCCTGCAACCGATAGCCCTGGATAATCGCCGGCATGAACCACGGATTGCCACGATAGAGCGGGACGGCCGAAGGCGGTCGAAAGTCGAACGCAGTGCGCGACTGCTCGCCATGCCCCATCAACTTGTGGGCCGCACGCATGCCAATCCATGGCGCCCAGACCACGCCCGAACCGCAGAAGCCAGTTGCATAGACCACGCCGTCCTTCTCGAAGATGCGGGGCAGCATGTCTCGGTTCATCGCCACATTGCCGAACCAGCAATGCGAAAGGCGCACGTTCTCCAACTCCGGGAAAAGGTTCACCAGGCCCTTGCGAAGGAGAAGTTTCGGCGCCGCCGGATCGCCGACGCGGGAACTGTCACGGCCCCCCAGCAGGATACGTTTTCCGTCGGGCGAAGGACGATAATAGAAACCGAGTTGCCGGTTCTCGGTGATCGTCATCAGCTTCGGCATCAGTCGCGCCATGACATCGGGCGCAAGTTCTTCGGTGACGATGATCCGGCTGCGGACCGGAACCAGGCGGCGGCGCAGGAAGGGAGCGGCGCCGTCGGTATAGCCGTTGGTACAGACCAGAACCTGCCGTGCATCCATCGTCCCTGCCGAAGTCGCGACGCGGAACCCCGAACCGTTCCTCTCGATCGACTTGACCACTGTATGCGAATGGACCGTCAACCCGGATGCGAGCGCCACCCGCAGGAGCTCAGCATGGAATTTTGCGGGGTGCAGCCCGCCAATGTCCATCCGAACGGTTCCGCCGCGGTAGAAGTCGGTGCCGATATAATTTCGCTGCTCGGCATGCGGAACCGCGTAGGACTCGATTCCCAGTTTCTTCGCCAGCGTCTCGGCGCCGCGCGCCATCTTCTCATACTGTTCATATCCGAATGCGCCTTTGAATTGGCCAACCAGTCGGAAGTCGCAGTCGAGCCCTTCGGTCTTGATGAAGTCGTAGAGGAATTCGCGTGCGATCTTGCCCTCGACCTCGATCGCCATGGCCTTCTCTTCACCGAAGCGCCGGGTGATCGTGGCATGGTCCGGCCGGATGGTCCCGCTCGTAATCCCGCCGTTGCGGGTGGAAGCACCCTCGCCCGGATTCATCGCATCAAAAGCGGCGACCGAGCGTCCCTCGCGCGCCAGCGCAAGCCCGGCCGAAAGCCCGGCATAACCGGCGCCGACAATTGCCACGTCAAGGTTCTTTGCGACTGGCTGCCGCGGCAGCGGCATGACGGGCGCTGCTTCCCACCAGTAGGGTGTGTTCTTGTCGGCGATATGAGGCTCTTGCACGTGGCTGACTTCTCGCTGCATTGCAGGGGTAATCTACGGTCGGTGAAACTTCAGATGTGGTCGTCTCGGACGTCGAGCGCATCACGCAGCCCATCACCGATGAAATTGAAACTGGTTACCGCGATGGTGATTGCAGCTCCGGGAATGATTGCCAGCCAAGGTGCGCTGCCCAGATATTGCTGGGCGCCATTGAGCATGTTGCCCCAGCTGGGCAGTGGCGGCTGGATCCCGTAGCCGAGGAAACTGATGTAGGCTTCCATGAGAATGGCGCGCGCGACCGTCAAGGTGGAAGCGACGATAATCGGCCCCATGGCGTTGGGCAGTATCTCTCGGAACATGATGTGGGTGCCGCTCAATCCCAGCATTCGCCCGGCTAGGACGAACTCGCGTTCGCGTAAAGAGCGGACTTCCGCTTCGACTATGCGGGCAACCTCCATCCAACTGGTGAGGGCGATAATGACGGTGATCATCACAGGACTGGGCTTCAGTGCGGCAGCCAGCGCCAGCAGCAGAAAGATCGATGGGAATGACAGGAATCCATCGACCGTGCGCATCAGCGTGGCCCCGACCCAGCCGCCGCGATAGCCGGCAATTACGCCGACCAGGGTGCCGATGAGTGTCGACAAAACCATGGCAAAGAAACCCACCAGCAGCGAGATTCGTCCCGCCATCAAAAGCCTTGCCGCCACGTCGCGGCCAAGCGGATCGGTACCTAGAAAGTGGTAGCCCGTCAGCGGAGGGGCAAAGCGGGCCCGCAGATCGATATACAGTGAGTCATAAGGCAGGAGATGGGGGCCGAGGACGCAAGCGAGGCTCAGGAAGATGATCATCGCCAACCCGAGCAGAGCCAAGCGATGACGCATGAAACGACGTGCCGCGCGGTTGTTTCTCCATCGGCTTGGAGCTGCATTTGCGGTGAAAGCGGTCATATCGGCTGTCTCCTGTCGGGGAAGTTACGCGCTCAAGCCAGACGAATGCGCGGATCGACAATAGCGACGACAATGTCGGCGATCAGGTTTCCAAGCAGAACGAGGATGGCGGAGAACATCAGCAGCCCCATCACAACCGGATAGTCGCTGTAACCAAGGCTATCGAGGAACAACCGTCCCATTCCTGGCCAGGTAAAGACGGTTTCGGTCACGAGCGCGCCAGTGAGGACACTGGGAAGCTGCATCCCGGCCAAGGTAATCATCGGCAAAAGTGCGTTGCCGACGACATGCTTCATCAGAATCCGGCGTTCACTCAACCCCTTGGCCCGAGCCGTCTTGACGAAGTCCTGGCTAATGGCGTCGAGAGTGGCCGTCCGCATGTAGCGACTCCAGATCGCGACATGGACCAGCGACAGCACGATACTTGGCAGGATCAGATGGTGGAGGTAGCCCAGGATCGAGGCGTCGCCGATCTCGGACATATTACCCGCAGGCAGCCAACCCAACTTCAGGGAAAAGACGTAGATGCCGACGAGTCCGAACCAGAAGGTGGGGACCGACAACGCAACCATGGCCCCGACAGTTGCAAGATAATCGAACAGCGAGTAGCGGCGCGTGGCGCCTCGGATTCCAATCCAGGCGCCAATGGAGATCGCAATTGCGGTTGAGGACCCCATCAGCAGCAGCGTGGCAAAGAGATGGCTGCCGATCACCTTCAATACCGGCGCTCCGTCGCGGAAGGAGTGACCCCAGTCGCCCCGCACCAGCCGCCATGCCCAGTCCAGATATTGGATCCATATGGGTCGATCGAGGCCCAGCAGACCCTTGAGACGCTCGATATCCTGCTGGGTCATTCCGGGATCGAGCCCGAATTGCGCCAGCGGGCCGCCGGGAAGGAGGTTCAGAATGCCGAAGCCGATGATCGAAACGATCACAAGCAGCACCAGGCTCTGCGAGAGGCGATTGAGCAGGAAGCCGCGCATTCGAGTCCCTCCATTGTGGGTTGATGATTTTAGTCTGTTGCCGCCGCCGCGGCGGAATCGGCGGGGCGGCGGCAACTGCGTGGATTAGGCCTTCCACTGCCAGGCTGCGGCATCCCACGACGCGGTGCGGGTGTTGGCGTTGGGCTCGAAGCCGTCCAACCCTTTCTTGCGCCCGAGGACGATTGTGTACGCGAACAGCGGCAGGAAGGGCAGATCATGGCGCACCACTTCCTGCACGCGATTATAGATCCCGCGTCGTTCTTCCGGATCGAAGCTGCGAGCGCCCTTTTCGAGCAGGGCATCGACCTCAGGGTTGGAATATTGCCCGGTGTTCGAACCGTGTCCGCCTTGAGCGGCGATTGCCTTCGTATGGAGCCGGTTTGTGGCGTCGGGGTCCGCGGCAATCAGATAGGTGACGCCCACCATGGCGGTGTCGAATTGCGACTTCAGCCAGAACTCGCCCCACATAACTGCAGCCGGCAAATTCGAGATCGTCATCTCGACGCCGATCTCGGCAAACGTCTGCTGCAGGAACTGCTGCGTCTGCTCGCGGAGGTTGTTGCCAGAAGTTGTCGAGTTGGAGAAGGACAGCCGCACCCCATCCTTGGCGCGGATTCCATCCGGCCCCGGCGCCCAGCCGGCCTCATCAAGGATTTGGCGCGCCCGGTCCAGATTGAACTCCTGAACCGGCAGGTTCGGGTCGTAGTAGTAGGACTCCTTCGGCATGAAGGTCTCGGTGAGAGTGCCCACGCCGTAATAGATCGTGTCGACGATCGCTTTCCTATCCAAGGCGGCGTAGAGCGCCTGGCGCACTGCCAACTCCTTGAACTGCGGGCGGCCCAAATTGAGGTAGATCGACTCCAGGGATGACCCGGTCTCAAGTGTCACCACGCGGTCTGCTAGTTCGCGGGCTTCAGTATAATGGTCGGCGGTGATGTACGACTGATCGACCAGGTCCACGTCGCCGCTCTTGAATTGCGTGTAGAGCACCGTCATGTCGGGGATGTATTTGAAGATGAGCTGCTCGACATAGGGGCCTTCGCCCGCGTACTCAGGATTGGCGACGAGCTCGATGTGATCACCTGCGACGCGCTGGCTCCATTTGAATGCGCCGGTGCCGACGGGCGCTTGGTTGAAGGCGGCTGTATTCGGATCGGCCTCTTTCTCCAGAATGTGCTTGGGCACGATGAACGTTTCGGCCAAGAACGAAAGATAGGGCGCAAAAGCCTCGTTCATCCGCCATGTGATCTCGGTGGGCGAAACCACTGTGATGTCCTGCACGAGCGAATGGCCGCTCGTGCGCCAAGCGCGAAACTTCGGGTTCGTGATGAGTTCAAGGGTGAATTTCACGTCCTCGGCCGTGAAGGGCTCACCGTCGTGCCAGCGGGCATTGTCACGCAACCGGATGCGCCAGTTGAGACCGTCCTCCGAAATGCCGCCGTTCTTTTGGCTTGGCACCTCGGCTGCGAGGTTTGGATGTAGGCCACCTTGGGGATCCATGCGGACCAGCGCGTCGAAAACCGAGAAATGGACCGCGTCATCGACTTCGATATGCGCCATCAGCGGATTGAACACGGTCGGCTCTTGGGAGAGGCCGACGATGACGCGACCGGCCGGGCCTGCAGGAGGGGTCTTGGCGAAGGCGGGCTTGCCCAACAGATTGGGCGCGATGAGGCCTGCAGCCCCACCTATCGCCATCAGTCGCAGCGCTTCGCGCCTCGAGTAGTTGGACGTAGTCGATGAATTTTTGGTCATGGTAGTTCCTCTCTTGTTATTTCTTATGCGTTTGCTGCTACTGGACGGGCATTGCCCGGCCGCTCTCCTGGAATTGCCGCTACCAGTTGGCGCGTGTAGGCTGCTTGCGGGTTCAGGAATATTTGCGAGGGCGGTCCGCGCTCGACGATCCGGCCCTTCTGCATCACCGCGATTTCGTCGCAGATCTGGCTGGCGACGCGCAGGTCGTGCGTGATGAAGACCATCGACACGCCGGTCTCCCGCTGGATCTGGTCCAGAAGCTGCAGGATCTGCGCCTGAATCGACACGTCGAGTGCGGAGACCGCCTCGTCGGCAATCAACAGCTTCGGCTTGAACATCAGCGCACGAGCGATGCCGATGCGCTGGCGTTGCCCACCCGAGAACTCGTGCGGGTAGCGGCCAAAAGCGCCGTCATCGAGACCGACATGTGCCAGAAGTGCACGCGCTTCATCGCGCGCTTGAGCATAAGGCATCCCGTGCGCCACCGGACCTACCGTCATGATGTGGCCGACCGTCGAGCGTGGATTCAGAGAAGCGAAGGGATCCTGGAAGATCATCTGGATCCGCGGTCGAAGCGGGCGGAACTTCGCTTCGGAAAGCTTGGCTATGTCACAGCCCTCGAACAAGATCCCGCCGCCGTCACTGTCCAGCAGCTTGATCAGGAGCCGGCCCAGCGAGGATTTCCCCGAACCGCTCTCGCCTACGACCCCCAGCGTGCGGCCGGGCGCCAGTTCGAACGACACCTCGTTTACCGCTGTCACAACTCGTTGCGCGCCGAACAGCGCGCTGCCGCCGCGATAGGTCTTCACCAGACCCTCAACCTTCAGGATCGGCTCCTTGCTGGCAGCCTCCGGACGAGGGCGATCTTCGCCGGTCAAATGCGGTACGGCTGCAATCAGGCGCTGGGTATAAGGGTGCTTGGGCGAGTTCAACACCTGCTCGGCGCTGCCTTGTTCGACGACATGGCCCTTTTCCATCACGACGACGCTGTCGGCGATCTCGGCCACCACGCCGAAATCGTGGGTGATGAACATCACGCTCATGCCCTTGCGCCGCTGAATGTCACGGATCAGTTGCAGGATCTGAGCCTGGGTGGTGACGTCGAGCGCGGTGGTTGGTTCATCCGCAATCAGCACCGTCGGCTCGAGCGCCAGGGCCATGGCGATCATGACGCGCTGCCGCTGCCCGCCCGAAAGCCGGAAAGGGTACTGGTGATACATGAGTTCGGGATCTGGCAGGCCTACTTCAGTGAGCAGCTCGATAGCGCGGTTTCGACAGATTTGTGGCGTGCCGAAGCCATGCGCGGCCATGACCTCGTCAATCTGCGCGCCCACCGTCATCAGGGGATTGAGCGCCGAGAGCGGGTCCTGAAAGATCATCGACACGACCCGTCCACGCAGGTTGCGCAGCTTGTCGGGCGACATGCCGATGATGTTCATCCCCTCCAGCTGGATTATTCCCGATGAGAGGCGGATCACCTTGGGCAGTAGCCCCATGATCGCGTTCGCCGTGACCGACTTACCCGATCCGGACTCGCCTATAATGCAGAGTATCTGGCCGCGTTTCAGATCGAAGGAAATGTCCTTGACAGCATGGGTCCGTTCCATGCCTTGCGGCAAATTCACCGTGAGGTCGCGCACCGAAAGCGCCACATCGTGGGGGGCTACAGCCTGGATGCTTGCGACCATCGAGATCACCTCCCCTTTCAACCGAGCGCGTCCACCCTGTTGCGGACCGCTTCATCGCCCTTTGAGCAGAAGCGCCTCACTGTAGCGGCCGTAGTCTGGCCTTCTCGGCGCTTCGCGCGCTGAGGCTGCGAGAGACGGGTTCTGCTCATCCTGGCGGCTCCCTTATGAAATCCGGTCCGTGTACCGGACTCTGTTCCCTTTTTTCTTGGAGAACTCTCCGAAGGGGCAAGCCTTGCCTGTCGAATGTCCTCTGGAGCCTGCCTGCCATAAGGAAGGGTTGCTCCGTTCTTCCAGCCAGTTTGACTGTTCTGTTTCCGCAGAGTCTTCGAAACTTGGCCCTCGGGCGGCAGGAACTTCTGAAAAGAACATCCAGTTCGGCATTTCACTCTGTTCGCGTTTCGGCGCGGAAACCGGGATCAGGCAACCATATCCTTCATCCGGCAATACGCGCCCATGAGGGATAGGACCAAGGCTTTCCGGTGTACATCGGCACATGTGCAGGCCATGCCGCCGAGCGGATTGGTGACCGTGCGGCCCATCACAATGTCGGCCAAGGCGCTGCCGATCAAGGTCGACGACTGCGCCGTGTGCCGCCCATGCCGCAGATGACGCGACTGCATGAAGTTTACTCCCGCTTGCTCCGCGCAGCGAGCTTTTCGCGCAATAATTGCCTGTCCTGGGGGCTGCTAAACGCAGGAAATTCCGTCCAGGCACAAACTCCGCAGCCTGCATTTGCGGGCGGCAGGTTAGGATGCTTCAAATTACCGGAGTCCCATCCATGCCCGCGCCGCTCATGCACATCGACTGCAGCCCTTCCCTCCCTCGCGAGGCGGACGTCGTCGTCATCGGCGGCGGCGTGGTGGGCGTGTTCAGCGCATACTATCTGGCGCGCCGCGGCCTCAAGGTCGCCCTGGTCGAGAAGGGGCGCATCGCGGCCGAGCAGTCCAGCCGCAACTGGGGCTGGTGCCGCCAGCAGAACCGCGATGCGCGCGAGCTGCCGATGGCGACCAAGAGTCTCGACCTCTGGGAGAAGGTGGCACAGGAGACCGGCCAAGACACCGGCTTCCGCCGCTGCGGGCTCCTCTATCTCTCACAGGACGAAAATGAGCTGGCAGGCTGGGCAAAGTGGCGCGATTTTGCGAGAACGGTCGGGGTCACCACGCACATGCTGAGCGCGGAAGAAGCCACCGAACGGGGCAAAGCGACGGGCCGCAAATGGAAAGGTGGCGTGTTCTCGCCAACTGACGGAACGGCGGACCCTTCCAAGGCAGTGCCGGTTGCCGCGCGCGGCATCATGGCGGCGGGCGGCACCGTACATCAGCACTGCGCGGCGCGCGGGCTGGAGTTGAGCGCCGGCCGGGTGAGCGCTGTGGTTACCGAAGCCGGCACCATCCAGACAAAGACCGTTGTCATGGCCGGGGGCGCGTGGGCTTCTTCCTTCTGCAACCAGCTTGGTGTGCGTTTCCCGCAAGCTGCCGTGCGTTCGTCCATTCTGGCCGTGGCACCCGGCGCAAACAGCCTGCCGGATGCCCTGCATACCACGCGCGTCTCTCTGACGCGGCGTAGCAACGGTGGATACGCGCTGGCGATCAGCGGGCGGGCGCGTGTCGATCCAACGCCGCAGCAGTTCAGGTTCAGCCGCGAGTTTGTACCTATGTTCGCCCGCCGCTGGCGCAATCTCGCCCCGGGCGCCTTCGACGGCTGGCGTCAGGGCCATGAAAGCCTGCGCAAATGGACCCTCGACGACATCACGCCAATGGAACGGAACCGCATTCTCGACCCGAAGCCCGACATGGGACAGATTCGGCTGACATATCGAAGAGCCTGCGAATTGATCCCCGAACTCCAACGCGTCGCGATCTCCGATATGTGGGCGGGTTATATCGACAGTACACCCGATGGCATTCCCGCAGTCGGCGAAGTGGAGGGGATTCCGGGTTTCATCCTGGCGGCCGGATTCAGCGGTCACGGCTTCGGGATTGGCCCCGGCGCGGGGCATATGATCGCCGACATCATTACAGGCAGCGAGCCGATCGTCGATCCGCGTCCTTATAGGCCCGAGCGCCTGAAGACTGCTGCGTGGGGCAAGGTCGCTGAATTCTGAGAAGACCGTCTTGCCAACATACAATCGATCGCACACGAGATTGAGGTCACGAGGCGGCCAGCACCAAAAAACAGGGAAGTGACGATGCGCGAATATGAGATTGCCGCCATTCCTGCCGACGGGATCGGCCCAGAGGTGATTGCCGCAGGTCTCCAGGCGCTTGAGGCGCTGCAGCAGCGCTGCGGCGACTTCAAGCTCCGCGTCCAGCACTTCGACTGGGGCTCAGACTATTACAAGGCCCATGGTCGGATGATGCCCGAAGATGGGGTGGCGCAACTGAAGCGCTTCGACGCCATCTTCTTTGGCGCGGTGGGCGCCCCCGATCTGCCTGACGACATCACGCTCTGGGGCCTCCGGCTGCCGATCTGCCAAGGCTTTGATCAGTACGCCAACGTGCGGCCGACCAGGATATTGCCCGGGATTGTTTCGCCGCTGGCGGGCGTTGGCCCTGGCGATCTGGATTGGGTGATCGTGCGGGAGAATTCCGAGGGCGAGTATTCGGGCCACGGCGGCCGCGCCCATCGCGGACTCCCCGAGGAGGTCGGAACCGAGGTCGCGATCTTCACGCGCGTCGGCGTCACCCGCATCATGCGCTATGCATTCCGGCTGGCGCAGTCACGGCCGCGAAAGCTCCTGACAGTTGTTACGAAATCCAACGCGCAGCGTCACGGCATGGTAATGTGGGACGAAATCGCAGCCGAGGTGGCGCAGGAATTCCCGGACGTCGCGTGGGACAAGATGCTAGTCGATGCTATGACAGTGCGTATGACGTTGAAACCTCGGAGCCTCGATACAATCGTCGCCACCAATCTTCACGCCGACATATTGTCGGACCTTGCAGGCGCGCTCGCGGGCAGTCTCGGCGTTGCACCGACCGCCAACATTGATCCCGAGCGGCGCTATCCCTCGATGTTCGAGCCAATTCACGGCTCGGCATTCGACATCGCCGGCAAAGGTATTGCCAACCCGGTCGCCACCTTCTGGACCGCTGCCCAGATGCTCGAACATCTGGGCGAGAGCGCAGCGGCCGTGCGGTTGATGAGCGCTGTGGAAGCGGTGACGAGTGAAGGCGTGCTGACGCCGGACTTAGGAGGGACAGCGACCACGCAGGAGGTGACGGACGCCGTCTGTCGGGCGATCCGCGGTTCGAACGTGTGACAGGTTTCCAGTGAAGCTCGACAGGATCGACATCAAGATCTTATCCCAACTGCAAAAGAACGGGCGGGTCACCAATGTCGAGCTTGCCGACCTGGTCAACCTTTCGCCGAGCCCTTGCCTGATGCGGGTGAAGAAGCTTCAGGCGGAAGGCTTCATCACCGGCTATTCCGCCCAGATCGATGTGTCCAAGCTCGGACAGACTCTAACGATCTTCACTGAAGTCACGCTCAAGCACCATCAACAGAACGACTTCGCGAGATTTCTCACCGCAATTCAGAAAGTCGATTCTGTCATCGAATGCCATCTAGTTTCAGGCGGCTACGACTATCTTGTGAAGTTTGTCACAGCGGGCATCAGCGAGTACCAGACGATCATGGAGCGCATGATCGAATTGGATATCGGAATCGACAAATATTTCAGCTTCGTCGTGCTGAAGTCACCGATCGTGAAATCCCATTTGCCTCTCGACATCATTTTCGACAAATGAGAAAGCTGCTCCGGCTCGGTCCTCAAGCGGCCGCGCTCGTGCCAAGCTCCATCTTGTTGCGCGCGCGGCATTTGTCGAATGACGGTGTCACGATTCGGCGGAGGCCGTCATTGCCACTCGCCTGAACGGCGCTTAGCCTAAAACTTCGACTGCATCTGGACATTTCCAGCGAACGCCTGTTTTCGCCTTGTCCTCGTCAAATGGCTTGAATATATATCATGCAATGATATATAGGCAGGTAGCACGCACAGCTTGCGGAGTTGCGACAATCTCGCCTCGAGTCACAGTTGGACCAAGGCAGCAGGCGAAAAGATGAACAAGATTAACACTTTGATCCACCGAAGAGCTGACGATCGCCGGAAGACCGCGCAAGCCTGTGTATCGCGTATTCTCCGGAACGCCAAAGCCCGCGGCGTCGATATCTCTGTTGTCGGATCCCTCGCGAAAAACCGTTTCCGCGTCCACTCGGACGTAGATCTGCTGGTGCACGGACGCACTGATCCCGCGCGCCGGGCCATGGTAGAGCGTTTGGTCGCAGACCAGCTTCGGGGAACGAACATTCCTTATGACCTGATCTTTGCCTCAGACGTTTCGTCCGAACGAGTGCAGGAATTGCTTAATGACAGCGTTTAAGCATCCGGCATTCGCAAAACTGTCGCCAAAAATCGACCGCGCTGCGAAGGAACTGCAGCAAATCGAGGAATATCTGGCGGCTCATCGGAGTGAGCTGTCACGCGGCGAATGGGGCGCGGTCGCAGCAGTTTCGCTGGGAGTTCACAATGTCTACAACGGCATCGAGGACATCCTGCTCAGCCTCTCCAACGACATAGACGGCCTTGTTCCCCAAGGGCCTACGATGCACCAGGACGTGCTCGATCAGATGTCGGCGGAAATTGCAGGCATCCGGCCGGCTGTGCTCGACCCCGAGCTTTATCAGTCCTTGAGTGAGTTAAAGGGATTCCGTCACCTGGTGAGGCATCGGTACGGTTTTGACCTGAAAACAGACAAGGTGCAGGAAAGCCTCGACAGGGTAAAAGAGGCATTTCCGTCTTTCGTCGAGGCCATTGTTTACTTGGAAAGCACCCTTACTGAGGAAAACACGCACGACAGTGATGGCGGCGGCGACGGCTCAGGCGGCGGGGCATCTGGTGGTCCCTGAACCAATGGCCCAGTCGTGCGCGCCGGAAGAGATTCTGCGGGCGTTGACCCCTGAGAATTGTCGGCTGGTGGCGCTGATCCATCGGTATCGACCGCAAAGCATCACGGAACTGTGCAGGTTGGCGGCGCGTCCGCAGCCGAACGTATCCCGCTCCTTGGCGGCCCTAGAGCGGGCGGGAATTGTCTCAATGACGGGCTCCAGGCCGAAGAGACCCGAACTCGCCGTGCAACGAGTCACGATCGACCTCGCTGAGCTTCAGAATGGGCGATGCGAGGTCGACGATTCGTGGAGACAAATCGCCGGACCATCATCTTTGCTGCGCGATGGGTGACAGGGCAAAAGTCGATCAGTGGGATGCGAAATCGCCGCTGACCAGGTTTGGCAAGTATTGGACGTGAAGCCTCGGTGACGCCGAGCCGATCGCCAAGCTAGTCCCAAAAGGCCCTGGTCGATGCAATGCGCCCGCTGATCATCCCTTCATCGCTGCCCGCACATCCTTATCTTGGAGGGTTTGGTCCAGCGTCATCCGCGTGCGTTCGAGGATTCCATCAATATCGTCGTCTGTGCAGCAGAGCGGCGGCGCATAGCCGAGGATGCCGCTGTTGAAGGCACGGATGACAAGGCCGTTCGCCCACGCGCGCTCGAAGATGCGGCGCCCCGGATCGGCCGCCGCCGGCAGCGGCGTCTTGCGTGCCTTGTCGGTGACCAACTCGATTGCTGCGAGCATGCCGCGACCGCGAATGTCGCCAACCAGCGGGTGGTCGGCGAGCGAGCGAAGGCCTTCCATCAAGCGCTTCCCCATTTTCCGCCCATTCTCGAGCAAGCCATCTTCATAGAGACGCAGGCATTCGAGCCCGACCGCTGCGCTCACGGGATGGGCCGAATAAGTATAGCCATGGCCGACAGCCGCTTTGCCGGCTCCGTCCGCGATCGTATGGTACACGTGGTCCGACATAAAAACGGCGCCCATCGGCACGTAGCCCGAGGTCAGTCCCTTCGCCGTGGTCATGAAATCCGGCACGACCTCGTCTTCCTCACACGCGAAGAGCGGGCCGGTACGACCAAAGGCAGTGATGACTTCGTCGGCAACGAACAGAATGTCGTGTTCCTTGCACACGGCGTGCAGAGCCTTCAGCCAACCTGTCGGTGGAACGAGGACACCGCCCGAACCCTGGATGGGTTCGGCGTAGAAGGCCGCAACGCGGCCCGCGCCGAGTTCCGCGATTTTGGACCGCAGCGCCGCGACCGATGCATCGATGATCGACTGCGGGTCAGAACCGACCGGATTGCGATAGGCGTAGTGCGAGGGAATCTTGTGCTGCCAGTCGTAAGGCACGCCGAAACCCGCATGGAAGGCCGGGATCGCTGTCAGACCTGACCCTGCCGTCGAGGATCCATGGTAGCCATACTCAACCGAGATGAACTGGTCTTTTTGCGGCGTACCCTTGGCATGGTAGTAATAGCGAATAAAGCGGATCGTACTGTCGACTGCGTCGGAGCCGCCAAGCGTGAAATAGACATGGTTCAAATCGCCTGGCGCCAGTTCGGCAAGCCTGGCGGCAAGGCGAATGGCAGGCTCGCATCCCAGCCCGAAATATCCCGTCGCATAGGGAAGCTCTCTTAGCTGCTTTGCGGCCGCCTCAACGACGCTTTCCTGGCCGTATCCGATGTTGACACACCATAGACCGGCGAATCCGTCCAGCAGGGTTTTCCCGCTTGCATCGGTCACGGTTGCGCCTTTGGCGGATTTGAGCACCCGCACGCCCGTGTCCTCGTGGCTCCGATAGCATGAAAACGGGTGAACCAGATGTGCGCGATCGAGTTCGATCAGTGAGTTTGCCAGCATTTCTTCCTCCGATTCAGCGCAGTGCCTGACTGACGAGAGCATAAGTCCGGTGTGGTGTGGTTTCGTCCTTCAGCTCGTTTTCCAGCGTGATCTGTTGCGCGGTCATGTTCATTCGGGCCTGAATTCTCTAGGTCCAAGATAGGCTGCCGCGGGCAGCAGTTCCTCCCGACCAGAACCTGAGCGATAGGCGTTTTGACTTTCCTTTGCCGCCGGCGCCGCATCTTATGCCACGCACGGCTGAGAGATCACGCGCCCGCCGAAGCTCGAAACGAACTCAGGCGCAACTCTCTGCCAAAGCTCTCACGCAATACAAAACAATCTGCTTCAGGGCGCATCGAATGCGGCGACTAGTCTTCTCCGGTCCTCATATGATCCTTGCTGTTAAAGGCACGCAGTGCCGACAGGATTGGAAGGATCGACGCTCATGACCCAGTTCAGACCGAAATACATCACCTTTGACTGCTACGGTACACTGACCAACTTCGACATGGCCGGCGCGGCGAGACGCGTATATGGTGCGCAGCTCTCCCCAGCTGGGATGGCGCAGTTCAGCAAGGATTTCTCGGCCTATCGCCTCGATGAGGTTCTTGGCGCCTGGAAGCCGTACAGCGAGGTCGTGCACAATTCCGTGGAACGTGCCTGCAAGCGCAACGGCGTCGCATTCCGGCCCGAGGATGCCCAGCGCATCTATGCGGAAGTGCCGACATGGGGTCCGCATCCGGATGTCCCGGCGGGCCTGGCCAAGGTCGCCAAGGAAATCCCGCTGGTGATCCTGTCGAACTCCATGAAGAGCCTAATCATGTCGAACGTGGAGAAACTCGGCGCACCGTTCCACATGGTCATCACGGCGGAGGAGACCGGCGCCTACAAGCCGCAGATGAAGGGCTTCGAATATATGTTCGAGAAGCTCGGCTGCGGCCCGGAGGACATTACGCACGTGTCGTCCTCATTTCGCTATGATCTCATGACCGCCTATGATCTCGGTATCAAGAGCAAGGTCTGGGTGAACCGCGGTCACGAGCCTGCGAACCCCTTCTACGAATATACCGAAATCAAGGATATCGGCAGTCTGGCCGGCGCCGTCGGCCTGGAGCCCGTTCGGGAATTCGCCTGAACGTCTGTTTGCTGGCGCAGTCACACCAGACTGAGGCGCTCCCAAAACGTTAATGCCTCACTGGTCGCAATGGAGAAAGGGGCGGTTTTCACCGCCCCTTTCTTGTGGTTCCAACGCTTTAGGGCTGCAAGTGTTTCCACCTGCGTGCAAGATAACTAGTTAAGCCCGCCAACATGAAGCGCCTTGACCTCGAGATATTCCTCGATGCCGAGCTGCGATCCTTCGCGCCCCACTCCCGACTGCTTGACACCGCCGAAAGGCGCAACCTCGGTCGAGATCATGCCTGTGTTGAGCCCGACCATACCGAACTCCAGCGCCTCGGCAACACGCCATGAGCGCTTGAAGTTGTCGGTGTAGAAGTAGGCGGCAAGGCCGAACGGCGTACCGTTCGCGAGGGCGATGGCCTCTTCCTCCGTCTCGAAGCGAAAAAGCGGCGCCACCGGACCGAACGTCTCTTCCGATGCCAGGAGCATCCCGGTAGTAGCCCCTCCCAGCACGACGGGCCGTGCATATTGCTTACCCTCGGGCACCGTCTCGCTTTGAGCGATGATCTGCGCACCTTTCGCCTGTGCATCCGCGATGTGACGCTCGATCTTGTCGATCGCGGCCGCGTTGATCATCGGGCCGATCTCAGTGCCCTCGTCGGTCCCCGCGCCAACCTTCATCCGTGTGACGCGCTGGCTCAGCTTTTCGGCGAAAGCATCGTAAACGCCTTCCTGCACGAGAATCCGGTTCGCGCAGACGCAGGTTTGACCGCCATTGCGGAACTTGGATGCGATCACCCCTTCAACTGCCTTATCCAGATCGGCGTCGTCAAAGACGATAAAGGGTGCGTTGCCGCCAAGCTCCAGGCTCAGCCGCTTGATGCTATCGGCCGCGCCACGCATGAGCAGCGCACCGACGCGGGTCGAACCGGTGAACGAGATCTTGCGCACCGTCTCGTTGGCCATCAGTTCGTTGCCGATTTCGATGGGCATGCCGGTCACAATATTGATCACGCCGGCAGGGATACCTGCCCGTTCCGCCAGAACGCCGAGCGCCAGCGCCGAGAATGGCGTAAATTCCGACGGCTTGATGACAACCGTACAACCTGCGGCCAGCGCCGGTGCCACTTTGCGTGCGATCATCGCGTTGGGAAAATTCCACGGCGTGATGATGGCGCAGACGCCGACAGGTTCTTTCAGCACCAGAATGCGGCGATCGGCCGTGGGTGACGGAATGGTCGAGCCACCGATCCGGCGCGCCTCCTCCGCAAACCATTTCACAAAAGATGCGCCGTAGCGGATTTCCGCCACCGCCTCGGCAAGTGGCTTGCCTTGTTCCAGCGTCAGCAGGAACGCGAGATCCTGTTCGTGCTGGCGGATGAGGTCGTGCCAGCGTTCCAGAAGTCCTGCACGCTCGGCATGGGTCTTCTTCTTCCAGCTTTTGAAGGCCTCAGCCGCGGCAGCGATTGCCGCTCTCGTCTCGTTCTCGCCCATTGCGGGAACGGTGCCGAGAACACTTTGGCTGGCAGGGTCAATGACATCGACCACGCGCTTCGTTTCGCCATCCCGCCAGACACCGCCAATCAGCGCCTGCTGGCGGAAAAGGTCGGAATCGTTGAACATACCAATCTTCGTCATCACATTCATGGTCTTTCCTCTGCTCTTTCAGCTCAATCCTGCCAGCACGGCCTGCGTGATTGTTTCAGTCCTGTCCTTGCCTGCGATCGTGCCAATCCCCCGCGCGGTTGCGGACTCGATTGCCGACATGGCTTCTGCCGCAGCCTGCCCCTCGCCCAGATGCTCGAGCATCATCGCACCGGACCAGATCGCAGCGATCGGATTGGCGACACCGAGATGCGCGATGTCGGGCGCCGAGCCATGGACCGGCTCGAACATGGAAGGCGCGCTGCGATCGGGATTGATATTGGCGGAGGCGGCGTAACCCAGCCCGCCCTGAATGGCCGCTCCAATATCGGTGAGGATGTCGCCGAAAAGGTTCGATGCGACGATTACGTCGAGGCTTTCCGGCGCCAGGACCATACGGGCGGCAATGGCGTCGATGTGGTAGTGCGAGACCTCCACATCGGCATAGTCTTTTGCCAACTCGCGCGTGACCTCATCCCAGAAAACCATGGTGTGTTTCTGCGCGTTGGATTTGGTGACAGATGCGAGCTTCCTGCGACGCGCCCGCGCCTGTTCGAAACCGAAACGGATGATCCGTTCGACACCCGTACGCGTGAAAATCGCGGTCTCTACCGCGACCTCATCGGCCGTGCCGGAATGAACGCGCCCACCGGCGCCGGAATATTCGCCTTCCGTATTCTCGCGGATGCACAGGATATCGAAACCATCGGAGCGGAGGGGCCCCTGAACGCCCGGCAACAGCCGGTGCGGTCGTATGTTGGCGTACTGCGTGAACCCTTTCCGGATCGGCAGGAGCAGTCCGTGAAGCGATACCGAGTCGGGCACTTTCGCGGACCAACCCACAGCGCCGAGATAGATCGCATCGAATTTTCGAAGTGTCTCGATGCCGTCTGACGGCATCATTGCACCGGTCTCCAGGTAGTAGGCGCACGACCACGGGAATCTTGTGTCATCAAGGGCGAAACCGCCCCGCTTAGCCGCCGCCTGCAGCACCTGCCATGCCGCCTGCGTGACGTCCTTGCCGATGCCGTCGCCGGGGATGAGCGCTATCTTGTAGGTCTTCATTGATGGAGGTCCTCATTCGCACTAACGTCATCGGAAGAATAGTCGACCGCCTGCCGCATTTTCCGTCGAGGATGAGCCGTGTGACGGCGTCGAATCGCGTCAGGCGGAACTTGAAAAGCCGATTGTTCTGAAGCCTCCGCGCGCTATTCGGCGGGACTTTGAGCGCTGAACTCAGTCATAAACGCAGACGTAGATCTTGCGCACGGTCTCGATAGTGCGCCAGACGCCGACGAAACCAGGCTTCATCACGAAACTGTCGCCGGCGCGGTAGGTCTTGGTCTCACCGCCCTTCTCCTCGATTTCGACGAGACCCGAAACTATGTGGCAGAACTCGTAGATAGTGCCCTTGATCGAATGCGTCTCGCCGGGCGTCGCCTCCCAGACACCGGTGAGCACCTTTTCGCCCTTCGAGGCATCCTGCGCCCAGGTCTTGAAGGATGGATTGCCGGAAATGAGCCGCTCCGGAGCCGGTAGTGCCTCCTTCGGCGCGAAGTCTGGAACTGTGTCGATCGTGATCAGAAGTGACATGTGATGTTTCCTGGTTAGTAGCCGAGTGTCCGATCGACGAGGCCGATCAGTTCTTCTCCGGCGCGGTGGCGCCGGATGTTGTCAACGACGGATTGTGCCGCCGTATGCGGTTGCGTCACCGAGGCGATGTGCGGCGTTATCATCACCTTCGGATGCGACCACAGCGGATGGTCTTCCGGGAGCGGTTCTGGATCGGTGACATCAAGCATCGCCGCAGATACGTGACCGGTGTCGAGCGCGTTGATCAGCGCGGCCTGGTCCAGTTGCGGACCCCTGCCGACATGCAGCAACTGCGCCCCGACGGGCAGTAAGTCGAAGAACTCTGCATCGAGCATGCCGTGCGTTTGTTCCGTGAGCGGAAGCAGGCAGACGAGAATATCCGTTTGCTTCAGAAAGCCCGCGAGTTGGTCCGTGCCGTGAAAACAGGCGACGTCCTCTA
Organism: Mesorhizobium sp. M0019; assembly: GCF_040323975.1. Lineage (NCBI taxonomy): Bacteria > Pseudomonadati > Pseudomonadota > Alphaproteobacteria > Hyphomicrobiales > Phyllobacteriaceae > Mesorhizobium > Mesorhizobium sp. M0019. The sequence continues at coordinate 58,643 of NZ_JAMYVK010000028.1, forward strand.
TCCGCTTTTCGCTGCGGCTCCACCCGGCAAGCGGAAACTGGAAGGGCTTCAAGCGCTCGATCGCCGCCTGCGCCAGCATGCCAAGGCCGAGGAAGCCAACCCCGCGTTCGGCCGCCTGTCGAGCGGCAATCGGTTGCCAGAGGCATCTTTTCTGCTGCTCGAGATAGGCGGGCATCTCCCGGTGGAGCGCCAACACGCCGAGCGCGACGTATTCCTGCATCATCCGTATGATGCCGTCCTCGACCATGCGCACAAGCTTCACATGGCTTGGCACCACGTCCTGCTTGAACTGGTCGACGCCCGCTCCGATGGAAAACAGCACTTCCAGATTGCGGTAGCGCGAGATCTCGTCCGGCACCGTCCAGGTGATGAGATAGCGCACCTTCTCCGGCTCCATCTCGTCCCCGGAATGGACGAATTCCAGATCTGGGAGCTGGCGCGCAAAGATCTCGCGGAAGACCGCAGCACGCGCCGCATCGGAATTGAAAAGAAACGCCATGGTGACCGCCCTTCCTTCAGGCCGCAAGACGCGCGCCGAGCCCCTCGATCATCTTCCGGCAAGCGGCGAGTTCACCAATCTCGATATATTCGTCGGGACGATGGGCACGGCCGATGTCGCCAGGTCCGCAAACGACCGCATCGATGCCGGCCTGCTGATAAAGTCCGGCCTCCGTGCCGTAACTCACAGCTGTCAGCGGCTCCTGCCCCGTCAGCTCCGTCAGAACGGCCGCTAGCGCGCTCCCGTTGGCGGGCGCAAGGGCGGGATAGGTGCTCAACTCATGCCACGCCACATCGAAGCCGCTGTCTCGCAGAGCGAAAAGCCGGGCCTTGACCGGCTCAAGCAGGGAGGCTGGAGAAACGCCGGGCACGGCACGCGCCTCGATATCGGCTGTGCAGTGGCCAGGGGTGATGTTGACCGCCTGTCCACCGGCGATGACGCCCACCTGCAACGAAGAATACGGGGGCTCGAAATTTTGATCGAGCGGCCCGTCGGCGAGGGATTGGCCGTAGGCCACGGCGTGCGCGATGACGCCGGCCATGGCGTGCACGGCGTTGAGTCCGAGATCGGGGCGTGAGGAATGGCCGGATCGCCCGATCACCTCGAGCCGCGCGGCGGCCTTCCCCTTGTGCGCGCGCACAGGCTGCATCCCGCTCGGCTCGCCGACAATCGCGCCAAGCGGCCTCTCGCATAAGCTCGGCAACGCGGCTAGGAGATGCGGCACACCACGGCACCCCGCCTCTTCGTCATATGAGAATGCGAGATGAACTGGCTGCCGCAGGTTCATCGCCGCAAGTCCTGGGAGCGCCGCCAATGCGCAGGCGAGGAAGCCCTTCATGTCGGAGGTGCCGCGGCCGTAAAGCCTGCCGCCCTCGCGGCGCAGAACGAACGGGTCCGAGCTCCATTCCGGCTCGCCGGCCGGGACGACATCCATATGCCCGGAGATGATATAGCCCCGACCCTGGCGCCGGCCGATCGTGAGGAAAAGGTTGGACCGGTCGCCCTCGGGACCGGGGAGAACCGTCACCTCGGCTCCGGCTGCCTGACAGTAGTCGCGGATCCAATCGACGATCGCGCCGTTTGGCGAGCCCACAACAGAGGGAAATGCAACCAGGGTCGCGAGGATTTCTTCCACGTTCATGGCGGTCCGCTCTGCTTGCACACTATCACCGGGTGCAACCAGCCTATCCGCAGGCAGCAGTGTTCCCTGCCGAATTGCGTCGTGCTTTGGCCGAAGATTGCGAAAAAGCACCTCGAACCAGCGAAACCTGCTGGCTTTCCCGTATAATGCTGCGGCAAAAGAGGTATGTCGCGACATGGCGATCGATGACAGGATCAACACCGCGTGCCTTGCGCATTCGTTGAAGGAGCGGATCGATTGAGATGCAGAGATCAGTACGCCTGAAATCCTTCGAACTGGTCGCGCGGGACATTGATGATGTCGACGTCAAGCTACTGCACGCGCTGTCGATCTCAGTCCGCTGGCCTCACCGGCCGAAGGATTGGGACTTTCTGCGCCGTGCCGGACGCGGCATTGTTGCCGTTGATGGTATTGGACGCGTTTTCGGGAGCGCGATGTGGTTTCCCCACGGGGACGACTTTGCCACCATTGGCCTGGTGATCACAACGCCGCGCACACAAACGCAAGGAGGCGGCCGATGGCTCATGGACCTAGTCCTTGAGCAGTGCGGCGATCGCAATTTGGCACTCAACGCGACCCATGCTGCCTACCCCCTCTATGTTTCACTCGGCTTCACGACCGAGGCGATCGTATACCAGCGCCAGGGGGAGGTCCCACAAACACTCCCGGCTATGCCGGCCTTGAACGGTGAATTGCAGGCGCTGTCGAGCGACAGGCTTAAGGACATCACGCCGCTGGATACGCGCGCGTTAGGGATAAACCGCGAGAGGCTGCTCGCGTTGCTCGCAGTGGATGCCTCAATCTGCACTTTGAGCCGCGGCGGCGAAATCGTCGGCTATTCCATGTGTCGCGAGTTCGGTCGTGGTCACGTGATCGGCCCCATGGTCGCGCGAAACGATCTCGACGCGGTCCATCTTACAGCCCTGCATCTGAAGGAACTGGCAGGACGATTCGCCCGCGTCGACACCCGCGAGAAGGATGGCGTGTTTGCCGCGTTTCTCCAGCAGAGCGGCCTCGGCATTGCCGAGACCGTTACGACCATGTCCAAAGGGCGCCGCTTCCTGAACCGGCAAGACAATGGGCCTTGGGTCTATGGATTGGCCGGCCACGCCTTGAGCTGAATGCAAGCATACTGTCGCCTTCAACCAGCCGTCAGAGAATCAATGAGCCCGGGCTAATCTGGAAGTGTGGACCGAGGCGCCCGATCGAGATGTCGCGGGCGGGTCTATTTGTTCGACAGCGTCGAGCACGCGCAAGCGTATACCGAGAAACATTCCGCGCACCTGAACTGTTTCGGTATCGCCGACATCGGCGTTCGCTCGTACGCTGTCAACGAACGGCTGTCGATGGCCACCCGTGGACGATGAGCCGATAGATATGTAATAATTTGGTGGGCCCGGGGGATGTGCCGAAAGGTTGATTTGTTGGGTTTTTGGAGGCCACAATCAGAAAGCTTCCCGTATTGTTCCGCACGATCCCGCAGCTGATTATGGTCAGCCGTCTTTGCTATGGATCAATGAATGCCCAGTTCATACCGGTAGGCTTGCGGGGATCAGCCGAACAGTTGCCTGGAAGAGAGAGAGAGAGAGAGAGAGAGAGAGAGAGAGAGAGAGTGTGTGGGGGCACAGGCGAGGACGACTACCCATTGGCCAACGTCACTGACTGACAGGAAAACATAGCGGATGTCTGGTTCTTCTGTCGAATTGACAGTGCGGTGATCGAAAGCGGAACTTGGCAGGACACCAGCGTTAGCTTGCCTTGAAGCAGCCGTGGTCTAGTAGCCGACAGGAAGAGAGCTGGGGTTCTGGGAGGACAAGCATGGGTGAGGATCTATCCGGTCATCACGCCGACCGCGTTCAGGCCGCGATCGCTTCGGACGCGGCGGCGAAGTCCGCGCTGGTCGCTTCCTGGCGACGGTCTTCCAGTCTGCACCGGCTCGATCCGGCCGATTGCAGCCCCCCACGCTATCTGACAGAGGCGGAATTGGGAGAGGCCCGGCAACGCATCGGGCCGCTCGTCCGGGTTGCTCAATCAAGCCTGGACCGGCTCTATCTTGCGGTGGGCGGCGTTGGATGCTGCGTCCTGCTCGCCGATCGCGACGGCGTGCCGGTCGAACGGCGCGGCGCGCCTGTGGACGACGAGACGTTTCGTTCCTGGGGGTTATGGACAGGGTCCGTCTGGAACGAGGAGAGCGAGGGCACCAACGGTATCGGCACCTGCCTGGTGGAACAGCGCGTCCTGACGATCCACCGTGATCAGCATTTTCACACGCGCAACACCGGGCTGAGCTGCACCACGGCTCCGATTTATGATCACCGTGGAGACCTTGCGGCTGCCCTTGACGTGTCTTCCTGCCGGGCTGATCTGACCGAGGTCTTCTCCAACCTTATTTCCATGGCCGTCGTCGACGCGGCGCGTCGGATCGAGGCCGAGAACTTCAAAATGGCATTCCCCAAGGCGCGCATTCTGCTGGCGCCGGTGCCCGACAGGGGTTCCGGCGCGTTGATCGCGGTTGATGCGGACGACCTTGTGGTCGGCGCGACCCGTTCGGCTCGCCTGGCGCTTGGAATTACGCAACAGTGTCTCGACAAGCCGATGCCTGCGGCCGATCTGCTCGGTTGGGCCGAGAGCCGCCCCGAACTCCTCGCCGAGGCGGAGCGCGGCGTTCTGCAGCGGGCCCTGGCGCGGGCAGACGGAAATGTCTCGGCCGCGGCCCATGCGCTCGGCATCAGTCGCGCCACGCTTCACCGCAAGCTCAACCGCCTGGACGTCCACAGGTCCCACTGACTATTGAAACGTCGCATGACTGTCGCAATTCTGCGACACACCCGCCCGCCCACTGTCCTCGGCGCATTGGCAATAGCGGTGGGAGATCGCAAGTCTCTTTCCGAAGCGTCGCATTCCGCGGCGCCAGCTTTGGGAGGAAGACACTTGAATAAGGTTGAATTCTCACGCCCGGTCAAGGCGCCCTTCGATAAGCGTTACGGCAATTTCATCGGCGGCAAATGGGCCGAACCGCGTTCGGGCCGTTACTTCGAGAACTTCTCGCCGATAAATGGTCAGCTGCTCTGCGAGGTGGCGCGCTCGGATGCCCAGGACATCGAGGCGGCTTTAGACGCTGCCCATGCCGCCAAGGACGCCTGGGGGCGCACCAGCGTGGCCGCGCGCTCACTCATCCTCAATCGCATCGCCGATCGCATGGAGGAAAAACTCGATCTCCTCGCATGCGCCGAAACCTGGGACAACGGCAAACCGATCCGCGAAACGACCGCCGCCGACCTGCCTTTGGCCATCGACCATTTCCGCTATTTCGCTGGCGCCTTGCGTGGCCAGGAAGGCAGCCTTTCGCAGATCGACGACGATACCGTCGCCTATCATTTCCATGAGCCGCTCGGGGTGGTTGGCCAGATCATCCCGTGGAACTTCCCGCTGCTGATGGCCTGCTGGAAACTTGCTCCCGCGCTTGCCGCCGGAAACTGCGTCGTGCTGAAGCCTGCCGAGCAGACCCCGGCTGCCATCTTGCTGTGGGCCGATCTTATCGGCGATCTGCTGCCGCCCGGTGTGCTCAACATTGTCAACGGCTTCGGCCTCGAAGCCGGTAAGCCGCTCGCGTCGTCGCCGCGCATTGCCAAAATCGCCTTTACCGGAGAAACCACGACCGGCCGGCTGATCATGCAGTATGCCAGCCAGAACCTGATCCCCGTCACCCTGGAACTGGGCGGCAAGTCGCCCAACATCTTCTTCAAGGACGTTGTCGCCGAAGACGACGATTTCTTCGACAAGGCGATCGAAGGCTTCGTCATGTTCGCGCTGAATCAGGGCGAAGTCTGCACCTGCCCGAGCCGCGCGCTCATTCATGAATCGATCTACGACAGGTTCATGGAACGTGCGCTGAAGCGTGTCGAGGCGATCGTGCAGGGCGATCCGCTCGACCCGGCAACGATGATCGGTGCCCAGGCATCATCCGAGCAGTTGGAAAAGATCCTGTCCTACATCGACATCGGCCGCCAGGAAGGGGCCGAGTTGCTGACCGGTGGCGAGCGCAACGTCCTGCCCGGCGATCTCGCCGGCGGCTACTACGTGAAGCCGACGGTGTTCAAGGGCCACAACAAGATGCGCATCTTCCAGGAAGAGATCTTCGGACCGGTGGTCTCGGTCACGACCTTCAAGGACGACGACGAAGCGCTCAGCATAGCCAACGATACGCTCTACGGCCTCGGCGCCGGTATCTGGACACGCGACAGCAACCGCGCCTACCGGTTCGGCCGCGCGATCCAGGCGGGCCGCGTCTGGACCAACTGCTACCACGCCTATCCCGCGCATGCGGCCTTCGGCGGCTACAAGCAGTCCGGCATCGGCCGCGAGACGCACAAGATGATGCTCGACCACTACCAGCAGACCAAAAACATGCTGGTCAGCTACAGCCCGAAAAAGCTCGGCTTCTTCTGATCGCCGCTTTGACCCACAGGCGCGGCTCCGCGAGGGGCCGCGCCAAAGGCTGGAAATCGGAAAACATGATGCGAGCGAAGGTCACAGCGACACCGGCAGCCCTTGAACTGATCGCCGAGATTGTCGCCGAGCACGGTCCGGTGCTGTTCCATCAATCCGGCGGCTGCTGCGACGGCTCTTCGCCGATGTGCTATCCGCGTGCTGGCTTCATCGTCGGCGATCAGGATGTGTTGCTCGGCCACATCGGCGACGCGCCGTTCTACATCGGTGCGTCGCAATTCGAGGCTTGGAAACATACCGATCTCATCATCGACGTGGTGCCGGGTCGCGGTGGCATGTTCTCGCTGGATAACGGACGGGAGAAGCGGTTCCTGACCCGGTCGACAATCTGCACCGCATAGGCGAAACCTGCCGGTTTGATTTCGAGCAAGGAAGGCACCGCAGCAATCTCTACCTTCCGAAGATGATCCTCAATCTGCTCATCGGCACCGTCGTCATTAGCCTTACGGTCTTGGTTCACACCTTTGGTCTGATCGTGGTCACACATGTGATGGGTCACCTGGTCGCCCGGTTTCGCATGCACGGGCGCCGCAGCCGCATCGTTGCGATGATCAGCGTGGTGATGGGGCTCTTTGCCATCATGACCGCAGAGGTGTGGCTCTGGGCAGGACTATACCGGCTGCTCGATATCTTTGCTGACTTCGAAACCGCGCTGTACTTTTCCACCATCACCTTCTCGACCGTCGGCTACGGCGACATTGTGCCCGCTCACGCATGGCGCGTCCTCGCGGCTCTAGAGGGCGTGAACGGATTTCTTCTGATTGGCTGGTCGACCGCCTATCTGATCGCGGCCGGCACCCGCATTGGCCCATTCAAGGCCGGCGAGCATTTCTGAACGGGCGATCGTTCAGACCGCTACGGAATGCCTGGCTGTACCGGTTTCGAAATATTTGTCGAACTTCGCCGCGATGCTTCTGACAAAGGGCCGGCTTTCCGCAGGCACGACGAAGCGGTCACCATCAAGTTCAAGCAACCGCGCAGGACCATGAAGAGCCGTGGAACTCGCCTCGAGGAGAAGTCTTTGGCCGGCTTCGCCAAAGCGCTCCACCAGCTCAATCGCCGAGAAGGCGAAGTCACACATCAATCGCTCGATGATCCAGCCGCGAACACGGTCGTCGTCAGAAAGCGCGATACCCCGAACAGCGGCCAGCCCGCCATCAGCAACCATGCGTCCATACTCGGCGGTCGAAGGCATATTCTGTGCATAGCCCTGGCGAAACTGGCTGATGGACGATGGGCCGAGGCCGATCAATGTCTCGCAGCGGTCCTCGGTGTAGCCTTGGAAGTTCCGGTGCAAAGTCCCGGCGCGGGCCGCAAGCGCCAGCGCATCGCCCGGTTTGGCGAAATGGTCGAGGCCGATTGCTTCGTATCCCTGGTCCACGATCGCCCGCGCCGCCAATTGCGATTGATCAAATCGCTCCTCTGGCCCTGGCAGCCACGCCTCGTCGATCATCGTCTGATGTTTCTTGAACCACGGCACATGGGCGTAGCCAAAAAGCGCGATCCGATCCGGTTCCAGGGTCAGTGCCTGTGCAACCGTGGAGGCGACGCTCTCCCTGGTCTGATGCGGCAGGCCGTAGAGCAGATCGAGATTGACGGATTCCACGCCGCGCGAACGAACGCCATCAACAACCGTCTTGGTCTGCAGAAAGCTCTGCTCGCGGTTGATCGCCTTCTGCACCTTCGGGTCGAAATCCTGGACGCCGAGGCTCGCACGGGTCATGCCGATTTCGGCGAGTGCGTCGAGGCGGGCATCGTCCATATCGTTGGGTTCGATCTCAACGCTGATCTTTGCACCGGGGAGAAACGTGAAGCTGTTGCGCAGGGCGGTTCCCAGCGCCACCAGATCCTCCGGTTTGAGCATCGTTGGCGAACCGCCGCCGAAATGGACGGCACGCACGCGGCCCTTGCCTGCGACAAGACCGGCGACGGTGGCGATCTCGGCATGCAGTGAGCGAAGATATGTGGTCACCGGTTCGTAGTGGCGTGTCTGCTTGGTATGGCAGGCACAGAACCAGCAAAGCTTGTCGCAGTACGGGATGTGCAGATAGAGCGATATCTCGTGGCCCTCGTCGAGCGCCTGCAGCCAGCCCCGACAAACGGCAGCATCGACGCTTGCATTGAAATGCGGCGCTGTCGGGTAGCTCGTATAGCGCGGCACGTTCTCACCAAGTCTGGCAACTAATTCTGGCCGCACGTCTCTATCCGCTCCACTTTGCATGGCCCGACGTTGACCACATTACTGGCCGGCAGCCTTGATTTCGGTCAAAGTCCGCGGTGGACAAACTGCCGCAAGGATTTTCCTGCCGCCGATGCTATCTTGCCGGCACTTTGGGTCCTCGGACGATCATGATGACAGTGCGTCAGGATATTCACAGCGCCGGCATTCCAGTGCTTTGCCGATCATGCGAAGCGCGCCACCATGGCGTCTGCGGCGCGCTCGATCCCGATCAACTGGTGGGCCTCGCCAAGACCTCATCGAAGCATACCGTTGAACCGGGCGCAGAACTATTGGTGACACCGAGACCGTCGACCGTTATTCGAACGTGCTTTCCGGCGTGGTGAAGCTCACAAAGAGCCTGTCGGACGGACGCCAGCAGATTGTCGGCCTCCAGTTCGCCCCCGATTTCCTGGGCAGGCCCTTCAAGCTGGAAAGCGCGATCAACGCCGAAGCCGCAACGACCGTTTCCCTGTGTTCGTTTCCAAAAGCCGCCATCGAACGCATGATGAAGGAATCGCCACAGCTAGAGCATCGTCTCTTCAAGCAGACGCTCAATGAACTAGACGAAGCACGAGACTGGATGGTGACGCTGGGGCGCAAGAGTGCTGCGGAAAAGGTGGCGAGCTTTCTCCTGATGATCGCCAGGAACATCGATCCCACGCTTGCCCCGGCGGCCCAGTCGACAAGCTTTGACCTACCGCTGACGCGCGCCGACATCGCCGATTTTCTCGGCTTGACGATCGAGACGGTCAGCCGCCAACTGACCAGGCTGAGAACAGACAGCGTAATCCGGATCGACAACAACCGGCACGTGACGGTGGAGAACATGAGCCGGCTGCAGCGACGGTCCGGCGCCTAACCGGCATCGACGACCCCGATCATCGGCAAGACGTGCTCGCGTTCGAAGGCGATATGCCGGCGCAAGCTTTCGAATAAGCCGCGCAGCATGAAGCCGACAGCCTCGCCATTCTCGACTGTCTCGCCATGGCCGATCGCCAGCAGGATTTCAGTCACCTCGCCGGCAAAGCATTCGTCCTCGACGTGTTCTGCGCGCAATCGACGAGTTGAAGCAAGGTTGGAATCGCTGCCAGTCAAAGCAGCCTCGTAGGCCGGAAAGATAACCGTCTCCTCGTATTGGTGAATGTTGCGCAACAGCGGAACGATCGCGTTGGCCACGCCAATACACTTCAGGCGATCTGCGGCCGGCAACGTATCGGCGATCTTTTCCAAGGCGTCACAAAGCCGCAGCTTTTCCCCATGGGCACGTTTCATCACAGCGCCAGGGAGGAACTCTCGATCGAACCGTCCGACCGGCATGGAAATCTCGCGGCGGGCTTCAAACAGCGACGATTTCCGCTCGTTCTCCCCGTCCAATGAAAGCCTCCTGATCGTTTGCGAGTTCGAAGCTGCCCAATCCAAAAGCAAATGGCTTTGACATGGATCAAGGCAGCGACGACGCGACTGCTGAATTGGTGTCAAGCGGATTGGTATCCGCGCATCCCAATCCGAGGTCGGGGACAGGTCATGAAGTTCGGCACGCAAATCTTCGCCTTGGGCCTGTTCACATTTGCGGCCCTTGTGGCAGCCGGGTTCGGTGTGGACGAGCCATTCCGGCAGCATATGTGGGTACTGTTTTTTGTGCTGCTCGGCTTTGTCGCCATCCTCATCCGCAACACGAATTTCGAAGTGGCTGCTCCGATCGACCCGTCCGCCTATATGGATGGGCCAATCCGCTATGGCGCCATCGCCACCATGTTCTGGGGTGTCGTCGGTATGCTGGTCGGCGTCGTCATTGCGCTGCAGCTTGCCTACCCCGATCTCAACATTCAGCCCTGGTTTAACTTCGGCCGTTTACGGCCATTGCATACGTCGGGCGTCGTCTTCGCCTTCGGCGGCAATGCGCTGCTCTGCACGTCCCTGTATGTCGTCCAGCGCACCTGCCGCGCTCGGCTGTTCGGCGGCGATCTCGGTTGGTTCGTGTTTTGGGGCTACCAGCTCTTCATCGTCATGGCCGCGACCGGCTACCTGCTCGGCATCACCGAGAGCCGCGAATACGCCGAACCCGAATGGTATGTGGACATCTGGCTGACCATCGTCTGGGTCGCCTATCTCATCCTGTTCCTCGGCACGATCCTGAAGCGCAAGGAGCCGCATATCTACGTCGCCAACTGGTTTTACCTGTCCTTCATCGTCACCATCGCGATGCTGCATGTGGTCAACAACCTGTCGATGCCGGCCTCATTCCTGGGTTCCAAGAGCTACTCCGCCTTTTCCGGCGTCCAGGACGCCCTGACGCAATGGTGGTACGGCCACAACGCCGTCGGCTTTTTCCTCACCGCCGGCTTCCTCGGCATGATGTATTACTTCGTGCCCAAGCAGGCGAACCGGCCGGTCTATTCCTACCGCCTGTCGATCGTCCATTTTTGGGCGATCATCTTTCTATACATCTGGGCCGGCCCCCATCACCTGCACTACACCGCCCTGCCCGATTGGGCGCAGACACTCGGCATGGTGTTCTCGATCATGCTGTGGATGCCGTCATGGGGCGGCATGATCAACGGCCTGATGACGCTGTCGGGCGCCTGGGACAAGCTGCGCACCGATCCGATTATCCGCATGATGGTGATGGCCATCGCCTTCTACGGCATGTCGACCTTCGAAGGTCCCATGATGTCGGTCAAGACGGTCAATTCGCTGTCGCACTATACCGACTGGACCATAGGTCACGTGCACTCCGGTGCGCTCGGCTGGGTTGGGATGATCTCGTTCGGCGCGATCTATTACATGGTGCCGAAGCTTTGGAACCGCCAACGTCTCTATTCGCTGCGGCTCGTCACCTGGCACTTCTGGCTGGCGACGCTCGGCATCGTCGTCTACGCGGCCGTCATGTGGGTGTCCGGCATCATGCAGGGCCTGATGTGGCGCGAATACGACGAGCAGGGCTTCCTGGTCTACTCCTTTGCCGAAACCGTGGCCGCCATGCACCCCTACTATGTCATGCGCGCCATCGGCGGGGCCATGTACCTCTCCGGCGCCCTGATCATGGCCTGGAACATCGCCATGACCATCCTCGGCTACCAGCGCGAGGAAGAGCCGATGCCGGGCTCCCTGCCCGCCCTGCAGCCTGCCGAATAAGGAGCCAGACAATGGGCTTGATGGACAAACACGCACTGATCGAGAAGAACGCCACGCTTCTGCTCATCGGCTCTCTTCTTGTGGTGACTGTCGGCGGCATCGTCGAGATCGCACCGCTCTTCTATCTCGACAACACGATCGAGAAGGTCGAGGGCATGCGCCCTTACTCGCCGCTCGAACTTGTCGGGCGCAACATCTATGTGCGCGAGGGTTGCTACCTCTGCCATAGCCAGATGATCAGACCGTTCCGCGACGAGGTCGAGCGCTATGGTCACTACAGTCTGGCGGCCGAGTCGATGTACGATCATCCTTTCCAATGGGGATCGAAGCGCACCGGACCGGACCTCGCCAGGGTTGGCGACCGCTATTCCAATCAATGGCATGTCGAGCACCTTACGGATCCTCGTTCGGTGGTGCCTGAATCAATCATGCCGAGCTATGCGTTCCTGAAAGACACGCCGATCGAGGTGAAGGATTTCTCGACGCATCTGGTCGCCAACAGCCGTGTCGGTGTCCCCTACGGCGACGACATGATCGCACACGCCAGCGCCGACTTGATGGCGCAGGCTGATCCCAACGCCGACACATCCGGCCTCGAAGCCCGCTACCCCAAAGCCAAGATCGGCGACTTCGACGGCAACCCGCAACAGGTCACCGAAATGGACGCCCTCGTCGCCTATTTGCAGATGCTCGGCACGCTGGTCGATTTCAAGAACTACGACGAAGCCGCCGGCTACCGCTGAGGAGTTTTATTTATGGATTACAGTGTGATGCGGGAGTTTGCCGACAGCTGGGGTCTGGTCGCCATGGCGCTTTTCTTTGTCGGCGCAATTGCCTTCGCCCTGCGCCCCGGCAGCCGCAAGTTGGCCGACGAAGCTGCCCGGATTCCCCTTGAGGACGAGTGATCATGAGCGACGAGCACATCGATGAAATCTCTGGCGTTTCGACCACCGGCCACGAATGGGATGGCATTCGGGAGCTGAACAACCCGCTTCCGCGCTGGTGGGTCGTAACCTTCTACGCCACCATTGTCTGGGCAATCGGATACACCATCGCCTATCCGGCATGGCCTTTGCTGCATTCGGCAACAACGGGCGTGCTCGGCTATTCGAGCCGCAACGAAGTCAAGAACGAGCTATCGGCGGCTGAAGCGGCGAAGGGCAAATATGTCGCGGCGATAGAATCGAAGAGTGTTTCGGAGATCGCGGCGGACGATGGTTTGCGCGAATTCGCGATCGCCGCTGGTGGCGCCGCGTTCAAGGTCAATTGCGTGCAATGTCATGGCTCCGGCGCCCAGGGCTCCAAGGGCTTCCCCAACCTCAATGACGATGACTGGCTGTGGGGCGGCAAGGCGGATCAGATCCAGCAGACGGTCACGCATGGTATCCGCTTCGCATCCGATCCGGATACGCGGCTTTCGGAAATGCCAGCCTTTGGCGGCATTATCACTGCCGACCAGATCAAACAGGTCAGCGCCTATATTGCCGGCCTGTCCGAAACCGTCAGCGACGAATCTTTGGTGGCGCCCGGTGCCAAGGTTTTTGCGGAAAACTGCGTTGCTTGTCACGGCGACAACGCAAAGGGCAACAAGGAGCTCGGCGCTCCTGATCTGACCGATGCCATCTGGCTCTACGGATCGGGCGAAACGGCCATTGCCGCCCAGGTCACAGCGCCGAAACAAGGCGTGATGCCGGCCTGGGACGCTCGTCTGGGCGAAACCAGGATCAAGGAGCTGGCGGTCTACGTGCATTCGCTAGGCGGTGGAGAATAGGAACGGGGGTCTGTTCTCCGGCCCTCACCGCCGAAGCGACGAGGCCCGGCTCTGCCGGGGCTCGATTTGTTTTCCGTGGGCCAGGCGATTGACCTGCATCAACGCGGCGCCATCCAGTCGGCAGCAAAATCCGCTCGACGCTGTATTTCGCTGACCTGCCTGCATCCAGTCAGGACATTTGCCCGGCGAAATCAAAGCTGCGCGACGGGAGAAACCAGTGCTGGACAATACGCAGGTAGAACGGCTCGAAGCCGAGGCGGTCAACTCGGCCAAAGTGCGACAGCCGATGTATGCCGCGCGCAAGAAGATCTTCCCGAAGCGGGCCTCGGGCAGCTTTCGCCGATTCAAATGGCTGGCAATGGCGGTCACGCTTGGTATCTACTATCTGACACCTTGGCTGCGGTGGGACCGCGGCCCGTTTGCCCCTGACCAGGCCGTGCTGCTCGATGTCGCCAACCGGCGTTTCTACTTCTTCTTCATCGAGATATGGCCGCAGGAATTCTACTATGTGGCCGGCCTTCTGGTCATGGCCGGCGTCGGTCTTTTCCTGGTTACGTCGACTGTCGGTCGTGCCTGGTGCGGCTATACGTGTCCGCAGACCGTGTGGGTCGATCTGTTCCTAGTCGTCGAGCGAGCTATCGAGGGCGACCGCAACGCGCGCATGAAGCTCGATGCCGGGCCTTGGACCGCCCGCAAGCTCGCGCTGAGAATGTCGAAACACGCCATCTGGCTGATCATAGGTGCAGCGACCGGCGGCGCCTGGATCTTCTATTTCGCCGATGCGCCGACCTTGCTCGTCGAACTCTTCACCGGCACGGCAGCGCCTGTCGCCTACATCACCGTCGCTGTGCTCACAGCGACGACCTATACGTTCGGCGGGCTGATGCGCGAGCAGGTCTGCACCTATATGTGCCCATGGCCGCGCATCCAGGCGGCCATGCTCGACGAAAGTTCGCTCACCGTCACGTACAATGACTGGCGCGGCGAACCGCGCACGCGTCACACCAAGAAGGTCCAGGCCGCCGGACAGTCAGTCGGCGATTGCGTCGACTGTAACGCCTGCGTGGCTGTCTGCCCGATGGGGATCGACATTCGCGATGGCCAGCAGCTCGAATGCATCACCTGTGCGCTCTGCATCGACGCCTGCGACGGCGTCATGGACAAGCTCGGCAAGGAGCGCGGCTTGATCTCCTACGCGACACTCTCCGACTACAATGCCAACATGATGCTGGCGACCGCGGGCGGCGCCTGTTCGGTCAATCCGTCATCGGTCAGGACCGCTGACGGCCTGTTTTCGGACAGGGTGGCGCATTTCCATGTCCGCAAGATCTTTCGGCCACGCACCTATGTCTACATGGCCATGTGGTCGCTGATCGGCCTGGGTCTGCTCTTTTCGCTGCTGACGCGCGACCGGCTCGAGATCAATGTTTTGCACGACCGCAATCCACAATTCGTGACGCTGTCCGACGGCTCGATCCGCAATGGCTATACCGTCAAGCTGCTGAACATGATCCCCGAACCAAGAACGATTATCGTCACCATTGGAGGCTTGCCAGGCGCAGAGATGAGCATCGTCGGTGTCGACCTCCCCGCCGATCGCTCTTTTGCGATCCCGGTCGAACCCGACCGGCTGAAGATGTTGAAGGTTTTCGTGCGCCTGCCTGCTGATCAGATCCATGGCGTAGCGCAGACCTTCACACTCCGGGTCGAGGACAACGCGAGTTTCGAGTCCAGCGAATACACCGCCACCTTCAACGCACCGGAGACCGCCAGATGAGCGCCACCACGCGAAAATCCCGCGAATTCACCGGCAGGCACATGTTGGCTATCATCCTTGCCTTTTTCGGCGTGGTGATCACGGTCAACCTGACCATGGCGACGCTCGCCAACACAAGCTGGACCGGCCTTGTCGTCGAAAACACCTATGTGGCGAGCCAGCAATTCAACAGGAAGGCCGAGGAAGGGCGCGCGCAGGCAGCCCTCGGCTGGACCGGCAAGTTGACCATTGCATGGGGCGAAGTCCGCTATGGCGTCACCGACGACGCCGGCAAGGCGGTTCCCTTGCATGGCGTCAAAGTGCTGTTTCGCCATCCCGCTTACGAGAAAGAAGATGAGTCCATCACGCTCGCCGCCGCCTCGGGCCAGGAGTTTGCAGTGCAGCACATGCCAAGGGACGGTGTGTGGATCGTCGAAATCGACGCCGATGCCGGTCTGGCAAGGCCTTTCCGCGACGTGCGCAGGATCATGATCTCCGATGGAGCGCTGAAATGAGCTGCTGTGCACCGGGCGCGGAAATGGCGCTGGATCTGGGCAACGCTACATCCGTCCTGCCGTCAAGCGAAGAGATCAAGCTGGCGAGCCGGTCGCTTGGCGATGGCCTTAGCCAGACCGATCTTTCAGTTCCGACGGTTCATTGCGCAGCCTGCATGCAGACAATCGAGACGGCGATGGCAAAACTCGATCACGTCGAGGCCGCTCGCGTCAACCTGTCAACGAAGCGGGTCTCGGTCCGGTGGCGCGGGGACGAGGCCCCACCATTCGTCGCCTTGCTGGGGCGGCTGGGTTACCAGGCGCATTTGTTCGAACCCGAGATTGGTGAAAAGGACAAAACGCTTTCGGAGCTTATCCGCGCCGTCGCTGTCGCCGGATTTGCGGCGGGCAACATCATGCTGCTGTCGGTTTCGGTCTGGTCCGGTGCCGAGGGCGCGACCCGCGACCTGTTCCACTGGGTCTCGGCACTGATCGCCATCCCCGCACTCGCCTTCGCCGGCGGCATCTTCTTCAAGTCGGCCTGGAATGCCTTGCGTCACGGCCGCATGAACATGGACGTGCCGATCGCGGTCGGCGTGTCGCTGGCCTATGCGATGAGCCTCTATGAGACGATCACCCATGGCGACCACGCCTATTTCGACGCGTCGGTGTCTCTGCTGTTCTTCCTGTTGATCGGCCGCACGCTGGATCACGTGATGCGCGAACGCGCCCGCACCGCCGTGAAAGGCCTGTCACAACTGGCCGCGCGTGGCGCCATGGTGCTGCGCGACGATAGCGCACGCGACTATCTGCCGGTTGGCGAGATCGAACCGGGCATGCTGTTGCTGATAGCGGCCGGCGAAAGGATCCCCGTCGACGGCAAGATCACGCGTGGGACATCGGACGTCGACTGCTCGCTGGTTTCGGGCGAGAGCACGCCCACATGCGTGGCGCCAAACGATGCCGTCCAGGCCGGCGTGCTCAACCTTACCGGCCCGCTGACCATCGAGGCGACAGCCGCCGCGAAGGATTCGTTCCTGGCGGAAATGGTTCGGCTGATGGAAGCCGCCGAGGGCGGTCGCGCACATTATCGCCGCATCGCCGATCGCGTTTCAGCACTCTATGCTCCAGTTGTTCATCTCACCGCCTTCGTGACATTCCTTGGCTGGATGGCGGCAACCGGCGACTGGCATCGGGCGATAACCATCGCCATCGCCGTTTTGATCATCACATGTCCGTGCGCGCTCGGGCTCGCCGTGCCGATCGTCCAGGTGGTCGCCGCGCGGCGGCTGTTCGAGAACGGCATCATGGTCAAGGATGGTTCGGCCATGGAGCGCCTGGCAACGATTGATGCAGCGGTGTTCGACAAGACCGGCACGCTCACGCTCGGCCAGCCCCGTCTCGTCAATGCGGCCTCGATCGATCCTGCCATGCTGACGATTGCGGCCGACATGGCCGCGCATTCGCGTCATCCCTTTTCAAAGGCCATGGCCGGTCTTGCCGCTGGCGGCGGGCAGGACAAATTCGATGCCGTCACCGAGCATCCGGGGTTCGGTATCGAAGCAACTGACGTCGGAAGTATCTGGCGGCTGGGCAGACGCGGATGGGCTGGATGGAAGGCCCGCACCGGCGGCGAAGGCAAACATGGCTATGGCGGGACGGTCCTGACGAAAGACGGGATCGTTGTCGCGACCTTCAATTTCGAGGATGCGTTGCGTGCCGACGCCAGGGCGGCGATCGAGCGATTGAACGATGCCGGGATGTCGGTTCAGATGCTGTCGGGCGATAGCGCGGGCGCCTGCAGCGAAATCTCGAAAATGCTGGGTATCGGCGATTTCGTTCCGTGCCTGCTGCCGTCCGGCAAGGTCGAATGCATCGAAACCCTGGCGAAAGAGGGACACCGGGTTCTGATGGTTGGCGACGGCTTGAACGACACGCCTGCGCTGAGCGCGGCGCATGTTTCGTTCGCGCCGGCCACGGCCGCCGACATTGGCCGCAATGCGGCGGATTTCGTATTCCTGCGCGAAAGCCTTCTGGCAATCCCCCTCGCGCTGGACGTCTCGCGCAAGGCGGGAAGCTTGATTCGCCAGAACATCACGATCGCCATCGTCTACAATGCCGTCGCCGTGCCGATCGCGATCCTGGGGCACGTCACCCCTCTTATCGCTGCGATCGCGATGTCCGCGTCTTCCCTGCTTGTCATCGGAAATGCGCTGCGTCTGCGAGGTTCTATGCCAGATTCGCCGGCGAAAGATGTCCGGCGCGACAGGCTGTCCGACAGCAGCAAACTGGCCCAATCCTCATGACCACCCTTGCCTACCTCATCCCTGTCGCCCTCTTCCTTGGTGCGCTTGGCCTGGGGGGCTTCCTGTGGGCCTTGAGGAGTGGCCAGTACGAAGATCTTGACGGAGCTGCCGAGCGGATCCTTATCGATCGGGAAGACAGACTGGAGCGCTGATCCAGGGCCGAGGGCTGACAAACAGCGCCGGTGCAGCCAACCGCTCCCACCCCCTTCCCCACTGCGACTATGCCGCGCACGATTGCTGTTTCCGGGGTTGTTGCTGCCTAACACTGAACGCCACCAATTTGCGCCAGCGCAAAGAAACGCTGCGTCAGGCCAGATACCTTCTGCTCATCCGCAACGGTTGAGAGATAGGAGACTGACATGATCACGCGACGCGACGCCCTTTTCGGAGCAGCGATTGGCGCTGCCACCGTGGCGGCACTGCCGGCATTTTCGGCAACGGTGACAAAGACGGACATTCGAGGGCTCGCCCGCGAAAAGATCGAGCTCGTGGCACCGCCCTTTGTGCATCCGCACGATCAGATCGCCACGGGTGGACCGAAAATCGTCGAGTTCACCATGACCATCGAGGAAAAGCCCGTCGTCATCGATGCCGACGGCACGACGCTCAATGCGATGACCTATAACGGCTCGATTCCTGGCCCTCTGATGGTCGTGCATCAGGACGACTATGTCGAACTGACGCTCATCAATCCCGACACCAACTCACTCGCTCACAACATCGATTTCCACGCCGCAACCGGCGCGCTGGGCGGCGGCGCCCTGACGCTGATCAATCCCGGCGAGCAGGTGACCTTGCGCTTCAAGGCAACCCGAACGGGTACGTTCGTCTATCACTGCGCACCCGGTGGCGCGATGATCCCATGGCATGTCGTCTCCGGCATGAGCGGCGCCATCATGATCCTGCCGCGCGATGGGCTCAGGAACGACAAGGGCGAACCGGTAAAGTACGACAAGATCTTCTACATCGGCGAGAACGACTTCTATATTCCGCGCGACGAGAAGGGCAACTTCAAGACCTACGAATCGGCCGGCGACGGTTACGACGACATCGTCAAGGTCATGCGCGGGCTGATCCCGACGCATGTGGTGTTCAATGGCAAGGTCGGTTCGCTGACCGGCGACAATGCGATGAAGGCGAAGGTCGGCGAGACCGTGTTGATCGTCCATTCGCAGGCCAACCGCGATACGCGACCGCATCTGATCGGTGGCCACGGCGACTATGTCTGGGAACAGGGCAAATTCGCCAATCCGCCGGCCAAGGATCTGGAAACCTGGTTCATCCGTGGCGGCTCCGCGGGGTCGGCGCTCTACACGTTCCTGCAGCCCGGCGTCTACGCTTATGTCAATCACAATCTGATCGAGGCCGTGGAACTCGGTGCGACCGCTCACTTCATGGTCGAGGGCGAATGGAATGACGACCTGATGACGCAGGTCGAGGCGCCGACACCCCTCGCCACCAACTGACGGCACTCCAATTTGCCCGGACAGCGATGCTGTCCGGGCATGGACAAAGCGATGTCTCCATTGATCCTCAAGGTTCTTCCGGTCGCCCTGGTCGCCGCTGCCGTTCCGGCAGGGCTCTCGATACAGACGGTCTTCGGGGATCGACAACCTCACCCCATCGCTATGACGGTTACCTTGCTTTCGGGTTCGATCACCTATCCGACGCCAGGGGAGTTCCTGATGGAGGGACGCCCGCAAGCCAATCCCCGCCTCAAGCGGCAACTCAACAGACCTCTCGAAATCATGGCCTACCAGATCAGCGCGGCCGACTATGCGGACTGTGTGTCGGCAGGAAGCTGTCAGCCGGCACAGGAGACGCGCGCGATCCCAAGCAACGCTCCCGTAACTGGAGTGAGCTATCTCGATGCCAATGCCTACGCCCGGTGGTATTCGCAAGTGACGGGCGACCAATGGCGCCTGCCATCCGACGAAGAATGGGCGTTTGCCGCGGCGGAGCGGTTCGCAGGGGAATTTGAGGGTGTCGAAAACGACGCCAACAACCCCGCCAGACGTTGGCTCACCAGCTACAAGGCCGAGGTGGACCTCAATCGCAAACCGGACCCGTTGCCCAAGAGCCGTGGCTCTTTTGGTTTCAATTCCCTGGGCCTCGCCGACTTTTCCGGCAACGTCTGGGAGTGGACGTCGACCTGTTATGTCCGCACCACATTGGCTGCGGATGGAAGCGGTGTTGTGAGTTCGGTCGACAATTGCGGCGTCCACGTCCTTGAAGGGCTTCACAGAGCCTATATTTCGAGCTTCGTCAGCGACGGAAAAAGCGGCGGCTGTGCCGTTGGCACGCCTCCCGACAATCTGGGTTTCAGGCTGGTCCGGGACCATCGGGGGTGGGCGAACCGTATCGTCGGCTATCTCGGCATTGCCTGACAATCAGACGCGGCTGCTCCATTTGCGTTTTCGACGGTTGGCTGCTTGCCGCCTCAACGCGCCTTTGGCGTCACCAATGCGATTCCGTAAACCAGGAGGAAGCCGGCAAATGCCGCCACCCAGGCCGCGCCGGCAATATCGATCAACACGTCATAGGGGACGAAGGCGGCCAGGATTCTCAATGATCCTGCGAGGAGGACGGCTCCAAAAATGAACGAGGCGCCTTTTCCAGCCTTAAGATCTCGCCCGGTGTGACCGAGCGTTGCGCGGGTCATCACGGCAAGCGTCATCGCGCCGACCGCGCCAGTTCCGAGTGCGTGGAGTCCCGCCGCCGCCGGCACGGCATCGGGGAAGAAGATCGACACCGAGACAAGGGCGAGACCGACCGGCACGAAGGCATATGCGAGATGGAGTACGAGCACCAGCGGATCCCGCAAGGTGCGCTCGCCGGCCCACCGCGACAAGCGCCACGCCTGGCTGATTGCAGCGGCCGCCAGGAGCATTCCTGAGGCGCTGTTGTCGGGCGCGAACGTCCATGCTCCCAGCGCGATGGCTGAGATGGCTATCGATGCGATGTCAAAACGGTCGAACGGAGCAGGCAGCCGGCCAGGATTTTCGCGGACGAGCCAGTTGCGGGTGAAGCTCGGAATGATGCGCCCGCCGATCAACGAGATGAGCATGATCGCCGCGGCCATGCCGAGCCTGCGGCTGATGTTGGATGTGCCTTGAAGATGCGCCTCGATGTGGAACGTGCCGTTGGCGCCAGCCAGGACGGCAAGCGGCAGCAGTACTTTCAGGTTGCGCCAGTTCCGTCCTGCGACGATCTCGCGGGCCGCCGCGGCAGCAACCGCAAGCAGAAATGAGCCATCGATCACGGCGGCTGCTTCCCAGCCGATATCCGCCGAGACAAAGACAGCGACACGGCCGGCAAGCCACAGGACCACCAGCGCCAGCAGCGGCAGGCCTTGCACAGGCAGCCGGCCGGTCCAGTTGGGAATGGCGGTCAGCAAGAACCCGGTAACGATCGCCGACAGATAGCCGAACAGCATCTCGTGAATATGCCAGTTGACGGGAACGAACGCACTGTGGGCATTGAGTTCGCCGGCATACATCGGCAGCCAAAGCAGAATGGAGAGCGCCGCATACAGCGACCCTAGGAAGAAGAAAGGTCTGAATCCGTAGGAAAGAAATGCGGGCCCGGTGTAGCCCCGCTGGCGTGGAATTCCCATGATCTGCGTCTCCAATGAACAGGGCCGGATGAACCGCCGCCCTCGGTTCGTCCGGCCCGCGCCCGCCCCTTGTGCGGCAGGCATGGCTGTATCGATTGCCGGTCAGTTGGCCGGGATCTGGGTGAACAGGTCGGCAAACACTGTCTTTGCCTTCCCCGCATGCTTAACCGCCTTGGCGGCATCGAGATTGACCGGCTTGCCGACAACGATCAGCGCGACCATGCCCATGCCGTAGTGCGGCGCGCACTTGACGCCGTAGACGCCCTCCTGGGTCAGTGTGACGGTGATCTCCTCGTTGGGCTTTCCCTTGAAAGGCTCAGCGCCATCCGGAAGCATGCCCTTGATCGACTCTGCGTCATGGCTCTTGTCGGTCGGCACGAACTTCACGGTGTCGCCGGGTGCTGCCTTGACGAAGGCCGGCTGGAAAACCATGGCGCCCTTTTCGCCCTTGTTGAGCATTTGCACCACATGCTCTTCCGCGCTTGCGCCGCCGGCCAGCGCGAGGATGGAGATTGCGGCGGCGAGAATGGTGAGTTTCATCGGTTCGTCCTTTTGTTTCCTCGTCACGGCATTTGGCCGTTCCATGCCTTTTAGCCTGACAACCCCCGGCAGAATTTGCGCTGGCGCAAACTCGGAGTAGAAAGGTCTTCCGCATGACTGATGCGAAACTACAGGATCGTGAGGAATCCGCTTGGCTGCGTTGGACCGATCGCTGATATCGCGGCTGCCGCTCTTTCAAGGACTGACGCCCGACGAGCAGAGCGAGATCCTGCGAGATGCGCGGTCGTCTCGCTATGCCAAGGAGACGACGATCTTCGCGCAGGAAGCCGATGCCCATTCCTTCTTCGTGCTGATCGCCGGGCACATCCGCGTGGTTCGCACCACGCCGGATGGACAGCAGGTCATCGCTAGATACATCAGCGAAGGCGAGATCTTTGGCGTCGCCGCAGCCCTTGGCCGGACGACTTACCCCGCCAGCGCAGTCGCGGCGGTGGACTGCGTGGTGTTGGCCTGGCCCAACGCGCTATGGCCGGAACTGGCGAAGCGGTTTCCTGTGTTTGGGGCGACCACTTACCGGACGGTCGGAAACAGGCTGCAAGAAACCCAGACGCGGGTTGTGGAGATGTCCACTGAACAGGTGGAGCAGCGCGTTGCTCACGCGCTGCTGCGACTGGCAAATCAGACTGGTCGGAAGACCGACAGCGGCATCGAAATCGATTTTCCGATTTCGAGGCAGGACATTGCCGAAATGACGGGGACGACACTGCACACGGTCAGCCGGCTGCTCAGCAAATGGGAAGAGAATGGGATAATTGCCAGTGGACGCCAGAAAGTCACTGTCAAGGACGCGCACCGGCTTGTGGTCCTCTCAGGGAGTCGAACCAAGCGCTGATTTATCACCTGCGCGCTCGAACAGCCGATTCCAAATCCACCAGGAAGGCGGTCTCATTGATCTGATGCTCTCGGCACGCCTCAGCGACCGTATGGAAGGTACCGATTGGACAACCGACGCAAAGCATTCTGTATCTCAGCACGACAGCCACCGTTGCCGGCCATTTTCTCATGATCTCGTCGACGACCATGTCGGAATTGAACGAACTGAGCTCCTTCACGATGAAGTCTCCGCCATTGCGAAGCGTCTTAATAGATTCCTCTCAGGCCGCCTTCTTTGCGCTTTCGCAACTTTGATGAGCATTGCCGTTTGGCTAGGAAAAGCTAGACAAACGTCATGACCATAATTGCACCGATGACAATCAGAACAAGCCCGCCGATCAGCATAGGGAGCAGCGTGTTGTTCAGGTCGACGCCCGACTCGAATTGGTTGGCCACCGGTGTGTCATTTTTGTCTGGGTCAGTCATGCTTGTCTCCACGGGCCGGCAGACGCGAACCGCGCGGCGTTGCGGCTGAATTGTCGATCGAGGCCTTACCCATGCTTATCGTACGCCGAAGCTTCGGATGCAGGCAGCCCGCCGACAAAGTCCTGGGGCATCAATGCGACGTCGGCCAGCGTGTAACGATCAAGGGTGTTCTGGAAGGAGGCCATCGCGTCGCCGAACATTCCTGAAAGTTTGCAGCGGCCGGTGAGCACGCACTGATTTCCGGTCCCGAAGCACTCCACAAGCGCGAAATCTGGCTCCGTCAGCCGTACCACGTCGCCGATCCGGATCATCTCGGGGCTCCGCCCGAGGGCTAGCCCACCGGAGCGACCGCGGACCGCTTTCAAGTAACCGCCGCGAGTCAGGGTGTTGGCGACCTTGTTGAGGTGCGTTTTGGATACCTTGAACGTGCGTGCCACCTCCTCGATCGTGATCAGGCGATCACCGGCAGAGGCCGCGTACATTAGCATCCTCAAGGCGTAGTCCGAGAAATTGGTCAACCGCACTAACGGTTCCTCTTCGCAATTCTGGTACAGGAGCCACTTACAATCCAACCCCGCATCACAGGTCCTTCTCGACGATCGGTTCTATGCCCATCGTAGTCTCGCCACGGCTGAAGGCGACCGCGAGACGGAAGCTGTGAGCTATGCGCAGTGCGCGGTCCATGAACAGCGCCGCAACCTCGGGTGGGCAAACACGGCGCACCGTTGCGCGAAACAGCTTTAGCCAACGCCGGAAATGCGCCACTCCAAGGCCGGAGATCGCCAGGTGTGGCGGTAATGGACGGCCTTCATAACGGGACGACCGGAGCAGCGTAGCGGACCAGAAGTCGCACATCTTAGCCAGATGGCGCGGCCAAGCCTCAGGATGGATAGCGTTATGAAAGATGGGGCCGAGAAGGTCGTCGCGGCGAATCTCATCATAAAAGCCGTCAACCACAAGACGGATCATGGGTCAAGCACGTCTGGCAACGGGGCACCACCGATGACGATCGTTTTGTTGCTCCGACCATTCGCAATCATGTGCATGCTCTTAGTTTTCGAAGACCCAAAGACCTCAAAATAATTCCCCCACTCAAACAGCTCCGCAACGCACCGAGTGAAGTCGCGTCCACGATGACGATTGATGCAAAGGAGACCTTCGTCGGTATGGGTCGGAATCGCACCTTAAAGAAACATTGTCAATATATCTTATTGGCGGGCAGCTCGTGGCTAGAGGGCCGGTCGGCTGTTTAATGAGAGCGGAGTTGCAGGCATTCGCGGGCGGTGTCCGCCGGAACGCCATCAGCCAGCAGGTGCGAAACATTGGGCGAGCAATGACCGCCCAGGAAATCGAGGAGCTGCAGCACGCGGCCTTGGTGACGCGATCTGCGGTATGCCTGCACGACCGCTCTATCGTTGGCCGGCTGCGTGCTGCAGCCGTGCGATCAGGTCGCGGTTACGGCAATAGTCTGGCGGATCATCAGCTTGCTGGTGTTCATCAAGCCAAGTCGAGCATTCATCCTGGTGCCCGCAGGAGCGACACCGGTCGACCGCTCGATTGGTGACGGCAATATGGTCCGGAACGATCTTCAAATATTTGTCGACGCCGAGCTTCTGCATCATGCGGCTCATCAAGGCGGTCCTGGCGTCAACTGAAATCAAGTAGTCGAGAAAACTCATGTCGTTTCGCTCCCGTTTTCTGGCAGATCATTGCGATATCGGCGACCGCTGCGTTGATCTCGGTCAACAGGCGTCTCCCTCGTGGCGATATCGTGCGTGACTCAAGCGACGGGCGTGAAGGTCCTGATGCGACCGGCGGCTAATACAACATGAAGCGGTTGATGCTGCTCTCTTCGATCAGCGTACGCGTGACGCCGCCGAACGCCTATTCCCGCAGGCGGCTATGACCGCATGCGTGATGCCGTGGTGCTCGAGAAAGACGGGGACGTCCGCGAGGCTGTCATAGATGCTTTCGTCGCGTTTAGTACCGATTGTAGCGACAGGACTTCATTTGGCCTTGGCCAGAAAAGGGAATGCATCGGCTATCGCTCGCCGCGCTGCCGGTGTCTTTCCAGGCAGCCAGCACGGTTTTTGCAATGACATGTTCGACATTGCTTGCGGTGACCAGGACTGGCCGGCCGGTGCCGAGTGTCGAATTCGGCACCCAGTTCGGCGAGCCGCTTTCCAATTTCCGTTCGCTGAAACTGCATGATTTCACCTTCATGGACCAACCATGCCGTCGCCGGCCGCGATGAGCTGCGGGACGTCTGCAGCCGCCAGGCCGATAAGGTGAGCCCCGAACCGTTCCGCAGGCTCGATCCCCAACTTCACCATGGCTGCAGGAGGTGCATCTACGGCAAGATTTAAATAATTGACTTGTAGCACATTTGTGGTCGGCTTTCGCTGGAGCGTTTGGATCTATGATGAAGTGCATCCGCCGGCACTCGACGCCTTGATGCGTGTCAAATGACACTACTCACCGGATCCCGAACCTCTGACTACGCCGGTTTTTGCGTGTGCAGAAAGAGCGATGAATGATAGTTAGACTGCGTTGCGGGTTCCCTGATCAAAGGACTTGATTTGGACGACAAACAAACACGTGACCTGTCGACCGGCGTTCGCGCCGAAGGGCGGGTCGCGGCCGAACACGACCGGCTCTCCCAGATGTTCGAGCAGGCCCCTGGTTTCATGACCTTGATGCGTGAGCCGGGTCATGTCTTCGAGCTGACCAATGCCGCCTATCAACGTCTGATTGGCCAGAGGCAAGTGATAGGAAGGTCGGTACGCGAGGCCCTGCCCGAGCTCGAAGGCCAAGGATTCTATGAACTGCTGGACCAAGTATACGAAACGGGCAAGCCCTACAGAGGTCAAGGCGTGAAGGTCGCCCTTCGCAACAAGGACGGCGAGCCGGTCGATGAACGCATCCTCGATTTCGTATATCAGCCCATCAAGGCTGACGATGGTCGCATCACTGCGATCTTCGTCGAAGGCACCGACGTCAGCGAACTCTCCTATGCAAACGCCGCACTTCGACTGCGCGAAGATCATTTGCGTTCGATCCTGGCGACAGTGCCCGATGCAATGGTGGTCATCGACGAACAAGGCCGTATTCAATCCTTTAGCACGGCTGCCGAAACGCTGTTCGGCTACCAGTCCAGCGAAGTCATCGGCCAGAATGTCAATCTGCTGATGCCGTCGCCCTACCGCGAAGAGCATGATGCCTATCTTCACCGCTATTTGGCGACAGGGGAGCGCCGGATCATCGGGCTCGGTCGCATCGTCACTGGAATGCGCAAGGACGGCTCGACCTTTCCGATGGAACTCTCTGTCGGCGAGATGCATCCGGGAACCGGGCGCTTCTTTACCGGCTTCTGCCGCGACTTGACCGAACGCCACCGGGCGGAGGCAAGAATACAGGAGCAGCAGCTGGAGCTTCTCCACATGGCGCGGTTTACTGCGCTCGGCGAAATGGCCTCGACACTTGCCCACGAGATCAACCAGCCGCTCACCGCCATTACGAACTACCTTAAAGGCAGCCGGCGGCTTCTCGAAAAAAGCATGGAAGATAACGCGCCGATGCTGAGGGAGGCCGTCGAAAAGGCAGCGGAACAGGCCTTGAGGGCCGGAGACGTCATTCGCCACCTTCGAGACTTCGTCGCAAGAGGCGAGAGCGAGCGCCAGGTCGAACGGCTGCCGGCGATTATCAAGGAAGCCTCGTCACTGGCCCTGGTCGGCGCAAGAGAAATAGATGTCCGCGTCAGCTACAACCTTGATCCCGCCGCCGAACTGGTCTTGACCGACCGCATCCAGATTCAGCAGGTTCTGCTCAACTTGATGCGCAACGCGATAGAAGCCATGCAAGGCGTGCCACGCCGCGAGTTGCAAGTCATAACCGCGGCCCGTGACGACGGCATGGCAGAGGTAAGCGTGATCGACACCGGCACTGGTCTCGCGCCGGAAGTCTCCGCCCAGCTTTTCCAGCCATTTGTCACCACCAAGAAACAGGGCATGGGCGTCGGCCTCTCTATTTGCCGTACCATCGTTGAGTCGCATGGTGGCCACATCTGGGCCGAGGCAATACCGACTGGAGGAACCGCGTTCCGGTTCACCTTGCGCATCGTGGAGAAGGAAGAGGTCGCCGATGACCGGTAACCATCTGGTGCACGTGGTCGACGACGACGTCGACGTTCGCAAATCGCTTGGTTTTCTCTTGGCGACGGCTGATTTCGCCGTGCGCCTGTACGAATCGGCGACAGCTTTTCTGGCTACGGCCACGGGCAATCTCGACGGCTGCATTGTGACCGATGTGCGCATGCCGGGCATTGACGGCATCGAGTTCCTGCGACAGCTCCGGAGCCGCGGGCATACGCTTCCGGTCATCGTCATGACGGGTCATGCCGATGTGGCCCTCGCTGTTCAGGCGATGAAGGAAGGTGCCGCCGACTTCATCGAAAAGCCGTTTGACGACGAGGTGCTGATCGAAGCGATCCGCTCCGCATTGGACAGTCGCAATCGGACGGAGGCGACACACCCACAAGGCGTGGAAATCCGTGGTCGTCTGTCGGCCCTGTCGGAGCGGGAGCGACAAGTGCTGGACGGCCTTGTGTCCGGCCTGCCGAACAAGACGATTGCCTATGACCTCGGCATCAGCCCGCGCACGGTCGAGATCCATCGCGCCAATGTCATGAGCAAGATGGCCGCGAGCAGTCTGTCGCATCTCGTGCGCATGGCTTTGGTTGTGGAGTCCAAACGTTAAAGCGAGTCAGTAAGGGACCTGTGGTTGTTTGCCGGGATCGCATCCGGCACCCAGTCTCGCCAGTGGGTCGGGTGAACGTCGATGCGTGCGCGGGTGGCGGCGTTCTTCCAGCCTTCCTGCTCCTTGATGCAAGGAAAGACAAGCGCATGTTCGCCGTCCTCGTCGAGGACGGCCAGTTCCAGCTCACGATCGAACGGAGCGCTTGAGATCGGCTTCCACATCATCCCCTATGATGGGTGGGAGCAGCAGGCCCCGCCTTGATCTGGATCATTTTCCAAATCCCCACTCCGGTATGGACGCTGACACTGACATGGGCCGCCATGCGAGTCACCGGCGGGCCTAGCCATGGTTGTCGATTCATCTGTCGGCCGACCGACTCCTTGATCGTGATCAATGACCTCCCTGGCGGCAGGGCTACGATCCGCGATGCCGAATATCAGAGTCGATGGAGCACCGGCGACACCGTGCTGTCACGAAAAACAGGAGATCGCGCCGATGCTGATCCGCACGCTTTCTGCTTTGGAATGTACAAAATTGCTGACGGCCAACCGGGTCGGCCACTTGGCATGCGCTAAGGATGGACATCCCTACGTCGTGCCATTCTACTATGCGCACGCCGACAATCACCTCTATGCATTTTCCATGTCGGGCAAAAAGGTCGACTGGATGCGTGCCAATCCGCTGGTGTGCGTCCAGGTCGACGAACGCGGCCAAGGGCGGGCATGGAGAAGCGTGGTTGTCGATGGTGTCTATGAAGAACTGCCTGATCGGATCGGCTACAAAGTTCAGCGCGACCATGCGTGGTCGGTGTTGAGCAAGCACGTCGACTGGTGGGAGCCTGGCGCTCTGAAGCCGGTTACGCCTCCTGTTTCGGACAGCACTCCGCATGTTTTCTTCAGGA
Source organism: Mesorhizobium sp. M0019 (assembly GCF_040323975.1). Taxonomy (NCBI): domain Bacteria; kingdom Pseudomonadati; phylum Pseudomonadota; class Alphaproteobacteria; order Hyphomicrobiales; family Phyllobacteriaceae; genus Mesorhizobium; species Mesorhizobium sp. M0019. The sequence goes on from NZ_JAMYVK010000028.1 coordinate 87,607, forward strand.
TCGTTATCAAGCAGGCATCGGGTCGGGAAGCAAAGGAATAGCGTGCTTCCCGTTCCGAACAGCGCGGGCGCACAGCCGCTGTGGATTGTGCCGTGCAATCCGTTTTCACGCCAATTCGTCCATCGCGCAAAAAAACATTGGAAGTCCGAGCCAGCTTGGGGATAGGCACTCTGTGGCGCATGTATACCAGTGGTGAAGGGCGATGGCGCAGGAAAATCTGGTGGTGTGCAGCAAATGCGGCGGAATCAATCGACTGCCGCCAGCGCGCGATGCCAAAAACGCAAAATGCGGAAAGTGCGGGAAAAAGCTGTTCTCAGGCCACCCCGAGGACGTCGATGCACGAACGTTCGATCGTCAGCTCAAGCGAGGCACCCTTCCCGTTGTCGTGGATGTCTGGGCGCCATGGTGCGGGCCCTGCAAGATGATGGCGCCCGCATATGAAGCCGCAGCAAACGAACTGGAACCGCATGTTCGGCTGATCAAGCTCAACTCCGATAATGAGCAGGCCGTTTCAGCCAGGCTCGGCATTCGCGGCATCCCGACCATGATCCTGTTCCATGGCGGACATGAGGTTGCGCGCACTTCCGGTGCAATGACGGCGGGGCAGATCGTCAGGTGGATCCGCGACCACCTGCCTGTGGCCGGCGCCTAATCGTGGATCCGCTCATCGCCCGACTCGGACTTGCACTGACTATAGGCCTGCTCGTCGGACTGGAGCGCGGCTGGCGAGAGCGGGACGCGCCCGATCGTAGCCGGACGGCCGGAATTCGAACCTACGGCATATCCGGTCTGCTCGGCGGCATTCTCGCAGCTCTGGCCGATGCTCTCGACGCAGTGTCCGTGCTGGTCGGTGGTTTCATCGCCTTTGCGGCAATCTTCGCCTGGTACAAGGCGCGTGAGGCAGCCCATGATGAGGATTTCAGTGTTACGGCGGTAGTAGCAGCCCTTTGCGTGTTCGCGCTCGGTGCATTGTCCGTCGCAGGCGATCACCGCGCCGCTTCTGCAGGAGGAACAGCACTCGCGGCCATCCTTGCCAGTCGAGAAATCCTGCACGGCCTCCTGAAGCGGCTGACCTGGATCGAGCTTCGTTCCGCGCTGATCCTGGCTGTGATGAGCGCGATCATCCTGCCCTTGCTGCCAAACCGGACGATGGATCCATGGGGCGGCTTCAATCCATGGGAAGTCTGGTTCCTCACGGTGCTGATGGCGTCGATATCGTTCGCCGGCTATGTCGCCGTTCGCGTCCTGGGGACCACCCGCGGCCTGCTCGTCAGCTCGCTCGCCGGCGCCATCGTCTCTTCCACCGCCGTAACCGTGGCGCTGGCCCGCAACGCCGTGTCGGGAAGCAATCCTCTGCCGCTCGCTGGCGCGGCGTCGCTGGCCGCAATGGTTTCCTTGCTACGCGTCTGCGCCGTGGTTCTGATCGTCGAGCCAATCGTGTTCGCTTCGGTTGGCATTCCCGCAATTGTCGCGGCGCTCTCCTTCGCTGCTTGCGGAGCATTGCTGCTGGCTCGGGACAGCGGGGATCACGAGGGTCCCGCGGTCGCGCGCAATCCATTCGACCTAGGCCCGTTGCTGCTCTTTGCCCTGCTGTTTGCGATCGTCGCGACCGCGAGCGCTGCATTGGCTGCTCAATTCGGCGGACGCGGCTTGCTGGCGAGTTCGGCGTTTGCAGGCATGTTCGATGTCGATGTCTCGGTTCTCAGTGCCTTGCGCCTGGTCAAGCATTCGGTCCCTGTCGAGACCATTGGCCAGGCGGTGCTCGCGGCACTGGCAGCAAACGCGATCTGCCGCCTGTCGCTGGCCGCATTTGCCGGCCCAATCAGGTTCTGGTTGCCGCTCGCAGGTGCAACCCTCGTCGCCGCAATAGCCGGCTACGGCACGATGTTGCTGCCATCGACCTTCTGATAGCGCCGAGAACCGGCCTCTTTTGATGCCGATCAAGGGCCAAGCCGGACAGCCGTTTTATGAAACTCCGCGAAGGAGTACGCCATGATCAGCTTGAAGGGTCTCACCCCGAAATTCCGGCACGTCCGGTTGGTGCCAAGCCGCCCCGGAGGTAACCCATGCCGCGGCGTATCTTGATTGTTGTCGGCCATCCCGATCCATCGCCGCACCGGCTCTGCCGTAGTCTCGCCAAGGCCTATGCCGAGGGAGCGGAACTGGCGGGGCATGTCGTCCGCTGGGTCGACCTCGCGGCACTCGATTTTCCAATGCTTCGGACGGTGCAGGAGTTCGAGCACGGCGCGATTCCCGACAGCCTAAAGGACGCCGCTGAAGCGATAGTCTGGGCGGAGCACATTGTATTTGTCTTTCCGCTGTGGCTCGGGACCGTGCCGGCTCTGCTCAAGGCCTTTCTGGAACAGGTGCTGCGGCCGGGAACTGCCTTTACCTACCCGGACAAGGGTGGCGGCTTGCCCAGGAAACTGCTCCGCGGCCGCTCCGCTCGCGTCGTGGTCACGATGGGCATGCCGGCCGTTCTTTACCGGCTATGGTTCCTCAGTCACGGCATTGCCGGCATGCGGCGGAGCATTCTGCGTTTCGCCGGCGTGAGCCCGGTGCGCGAAACCTTGTTCGGCATGGTCGCGGATGCCACCGATACGACGCGGGCGAAATGGTTCGAACAAATGCGCAGGGTCGGTGAGCGGGCGCTTTGGCACGATCGTCTTCAACCGGAACAGCAAAACTCCCCTTTCGCACGAATGCAAAGGTGGGCGAACGTGAGAATTGGCACGGCTTTGCGAAGTGCCGGTCAGCAAAGGCTCGCCCGCCGACGTCGCAATGGACCCTGAGCGCACTGCTCGCCTCGGCCTTTGTCGTTGCGCTCGGCTACGGAATCGTCTTGCCGGTCCTGCCGATGATGGTCGAGCGGCTTGCCGGTGCGACAGATCCGACATTCAATGCGCGGCAGATTGGCTTCCTGACTGCTGCCTATATCGCCGCGCCGGTGGGCGCCGCTTTCCTCTCGGGGAAGTGGTCTTGTTTGATCGGGCGCAGATCTGCTGATCGGCTTTGCCATCACCTTGGCCGCTTCTGCGCTGGCCGCAAGTCTGCTCGTTCTTTATGTCGGTCGGATATTGAATGGCGGCTTCGCGGCTGCCGTGGGGCCAACGGCTCTTGCGTTCATTGCCGATACCCAAGGAGGGGACGATCGCCGCACGAGGGCGTTCGGCCGGATGAGCATGGCATCGATCGCAGGCTTCGTGGTCGGGCCCACACTTGGCAGGCTCGCGGTGGGACTGAAGCTTGATTTGGGCGTCGGGCTGTCCCGCCACAGACCGTTCCCTTCCTTCTAGCGTCCGGCCTCGCTGTAGCGGCAGCGCTTGGTGTGTGGTCTGTGCTGCCTGGAAACCTGCTGCCCGGCCCCCGTGTTGAGGCGAGCAAACCCGGGTCATCAATGTTCGCACCCGGAGAGTTACGGCTGCTCGCTCTTGCCGCCGTGGCTGCGGCAGGGCTTGGCGCATTCGAGGTCGCGCTCACCCTGCGAAACGCCGAACTCGCAATGGGTCCCGCCGCGCTCGGCCTCATGTTCGCAACATGTAGCGTTGTCATGTTCGCGGTCCAGGGACTTGTCTTCTCGCCGCTCGTCAACCCGGCAGCGGCGAGGCTGCTTGTGGCTCCTGCCCTCCTGGTGATGGCGATGGGTCTGGCGGTTGTGCCGATACTTGCCGGGCTCACGGAAATGCTGTTTGCGGTTTCCGTTGTTTCGGCTTCGGCCGGCGTGATCAGCCCGCTGCGCGCCTACTGGGTGTCGCGCATCAGTGCACGACGCCAAGGTATGGAACTCGGCATCGAGTCGGCAGCGGTCAGCCTCGGGCGTTAGTGGGCTCCGCGGCCGCCGGCCTGCTGTTCGGGGTTCCCCGGGCTGGAAGGCGCCGCCTTCTTCGCCGCTGCCGCAGCAATGGGCCTCGCCGCGATTGCAAGCCTGAAGCTGCCGCTGCCATTGGCGCGCGCACATTCCGAGGCGCGGTCGAGCCCTGCCGACCGAGCGGACGCAGCAGTTTGATCCACGTCATTGCGAGTGCGGCTGCCAGGATGTGAAATACAAAAAACAGGAGATCGCATCGATGCTGATCCGCACGCTGTCTTCACTGGAATGTACGAAGTTGCTAGCGGCCAATCGTATTGGCCACTTGGCATGCGCGAAGGACGGGCAACCCTACGTCGTGTGTTTCAACTACGCCTACGCTGACACTCACCTCTACGCGTTTTCCTTGCTAGGCAAGAAGATCGAGTGGATGAGAGCCAATCCCTTGGTGTGCGCCCAGGTCGAGGAACACGGCCAAGGACGCGGATGGAGAAGCGTCATTGTCGACGGCCGCTTTGAAGAACTGAGTGACCGGACCGGCCACGAGTTTCAACGCGGTCATGCATGGGCAGTGTTGAGCAAGCACACGGACTGGTGGGAGCCTGGCGCGCTCAGGCCGATCACACCTCCCGTGTCAGACAGCACACCGCACGTTTTCTTCCGGATTCTCGTAGAAGAAATTTCGGGCCGGGAGGCAATAGAATAGGCTGTTTTCCGGTAGATTGACGCGTTGCACGGAACGCAAGCACCTGGCTGACAGTGGATTGCGCCGGGCCGATCGTTTTCAGCCTTTGAATTCTCAGCTCGACATTTCGATCGGCGCCGATGATCGCGAACGTGTGCCGGTGGCAAGGGGAAGCTATAGATCGCGCGAACTTGGCCGCTTTCGATGGACCATGCCCGCGCCCAACTCAAGTAAGTTTCTTCTCGATTGCCGGCGGATCACTGGGATCGGTCATGGGCGGAACGCGCGTTGGGGCGGACGATAACATCAAGGCATTTCCTAGTGAGCGGTCGGGCCGCGCCGCTCCAGGAAGTCGGCGAAGCGGGCGAATGAGAAGGAGAGTGCGAAGAAGATCGCCCCGATAAACAGGAAGGTCTCGGCCGCTGGCGATGGCCAGTCCGGGTCGGCCAGCGCCGCTTTACCGGAGCTGATCAGGTCGAACAGGCCGACCACCAGGACCAGGCTGGTGTTCTTGATCATGACGATGATCGTGTTGGCCAGCGCCGGGATCGCCACCTGGATCGCCTGCGGCAGGATGACGAGATATTGCGTGCGCCAGAAGGGCAGGCCGAGCGCCGCCGCGGCCTCGTATTGGCCATTCGGGATGGCCTGCAGGCCGCCGCGGATCACCTCGGCGAGATAGGCCGCGGCGAAGATGGTGAGGGCGACCAGCGCACGCACGAACTTGTCGGGCAAGAGGGCCTCGGGCAGGAACAGCGGCATCATGATCGATGCCACGAACAGGATGGACAAGAGCGGTAGTCCGCGCACCGATTCTATCAGGACCACAGCGCCGATGCGTATCATGGGCATGGTCGAGCGCCTGGCCAGCGCCAGGAGGATGCCGACGGGGAAGGCGACGCCGATGGCAACGACAGTGAGGATGAGTGTCACCGGCAGGCCGCCCCAGGACGAGGTCGGAACCTCGACTAGGCCGAAACCGCCGGCCATCAGCCAGAAGATCAACACGAGCGCCGCCATCCAGAGCGCTGCCAGCCGCGGCGCCCAGCTGGCGGGCCGCACCGACCAGGCAAGCAGCGCCAGGATAAGCACGCAGACGATGGCGGGGCGCCAGCGTTCGTCGAGCGGATAGATGCCGAACAGCAACTGCCCGGACTTGGCGTAGATGAAGCTCCAGCAGGCTCCGGTGGTCACCCGGCAGGCGCTTGGATTGGGATCGAACAGCACGGCGTCGATTACCAGCCAGCGCAGCATCGGCGGTACCGTGGCGACGAGCAGAACGCCGAACAACAGCGTCAGGGCGGCATTGAGCGGCGTGCCGAACAGGAGCTTGGCGGACCGCCGCAAGGCGCCGAAGCGGATCTGTCCTGGCATTGGCTCGGCCGGAAGGGGAAGAGACACGGCCTTCATGGTTCAGCGCTCCACGATGGCGATGCGACGGTTGTACCAATTGGCCGCGCTCGACAGGCTCAGGTTGAGGGCGAGATAGACGCCGAGGATGATGAAGACCCCCTCGATCGAATGGCTGGACTTGCTGATGATGGTGTTCATGACCGCAAGGAAGTCCGGATAGCCGACCGCGATCGCCAGCGTCG
>NZ_JAMYVK010000029.1:0-88238 GCF_040323975.1 Mesorhizobium sp. M0019
ATGCCAAGCCGTCGAAAACTGCTTTCCCGGCTTTCAAAAAAGCCCCATTAACTCACCAACCAGGATTTCGCTTCCCCGTGCAAAGCCCTCACAAGGGGAGAAGGAGAGGTCCCCGCTTAAGGCTTGCGGATAAAGGCTGCGCCCAGGATCGGCCCGGGCATGCCGTCCTTGCCGACCGACTGCAGCAGCACGGCGCAGCCGCCCTTCTTGGCGATCTCGCTCATCGGCAGTTCGTAGCGCTGCGCCTTGCCGTGCCACATGCCGGCGGTCTGGATGCTGGAGACGGCGTTCCAGTAGGTCATGCTGCGGCCGCTGTTTTCACCCTTGCCGATTTTTATCGTCTGTGGCGGGTTGAAATAGACGATGACGACATGCGCGTCGGTGGGGCCGGTCACGGCGTCGCCGGCATCGATCATGACGCGATCGCTGGTCCGGCTGACCTTGATGCCGACGCGCATGCCTTCGCCGACCCTCTCCATGCGGGCCAGCGCGCCGTCGACTTCCTTGCGGCTGGCGCCGTTGACATGGCTGCGGCCGTTTATGACGGCTTGCGGGGTGTAGACGGAACGACTGCCGAAGGCGCGCATATACTCGTATTGCCGCTCGGTATTTTCCTTGCGGCTCAGCGTGTCCTGCCAGCCGAGGTAATCCCAATAATCGACATGATAGGCGAGCGCGACGATGTCCTCCTTGGCGGCAAGCTCGGCGAAGAATTCGTCGGCCGGCGGACAGGAGTTGCATCCTTGGCTGGTGAAGAGCTCGACGACGCCTAATGGCTTGTCGGTTGGCTCGGCAAGGGCCCTGCCGGCAAACGCCGAGAGGGCCAGCGCAAGGGCCGCAAGCCGCAATGGTCTGGGAGATGGCATGGCCGTTCCGATCCCGCCGGTGACGCCGGCTTTGTTCTGGTTGTCGAAATATGTGGCAGAAGCGGCAGTCAACGGGAAGTCACGTTGCGGTGAAATTTTGCCGTTGCAACCGCTGGCAAGGGCGCAATAGGTGGACTTGCACTTCACGATGGAAGCGATTCGGGCGGCAATCAGCATGTGGCAATCTCTCCTGGCGCCGGTCGACCTTTATTGCGAACGGACGGGGCCGGAATTCTGGGCCGAACCGCTCAATGCGCTGAGCAATCTGGCTTTTTTTGCCGCCGGGCTATGGGGTGTCTGGCAGGTGCGAAAGCGCGGCACCGGCACCTTCGCCGAAGTGCTGGCCTGGTGGGTGGCGGCGATCGGCGTCGGCTCGTCGCTGTTCCACACCTTTGCCACAAGGGCAATGATCCTGGCCGACGTGCTGCCCATTGCAGGGTTCACGCTGGCCTACACGCTGTTCAACCTGCGACGTTTTCTCGGCATGAAATGGGTCAAGGCGATCGCCATTTTCGTCGCCTTTTACGCCGTTGCCGGGCTGGTGACCTTTGCCGTGCCCGACTGGCTGCGCCAGGCGTCGAACGGGACGACCGGCTATCTGCCTCCGTTTCTGGCGCTCGCCTTCTTCGGCGCCTGGGTGGCGGCCAGCGGCAATCGCGCCGGCTGGTACAATCTGGCGGGTTCGGCGATCTTCGTCGTGTCGGTCATCTGCAGGATGATCGATCCGCTGGTCTGCGGCGGCTTTCCGCTCGGCACGCATTTCTTGTGGCACATATTCAACGGGCTGATGCTCGGCGTGCTGCTGGCGGCGACAGCGCGGTTTGGCAAGCCAAGACAGGGCAGTAGGGCAGTAGGGCAGTAGGGGAATAAGTCGCTTCTCCTTGCTTCACCCTACTGCCCTATTTCCTTATTGCCCTACTCCCTTAAGCGGCCAGATCGCGCAGCACGTATTGCAGGATGCCGCCATTCTTGAAGTAGTCGAGCTCGTCCAGCGTATCGATGCGGCAGATGATCGGAACCTCTTTGACGCTGCCGTCGCCGTAGGTGATCCTGGCGATCATCTTCTGCCGCGGCTTGATGTTGCTCAGTCCGTCGATCTCGACCAGTTCGTCGCCCTTGAGGTTGAGCGAGGCCCATGAGGTGCCTTCCTCGAAGACGAAGGGGATCACGCCCATGCCGACCAAATTGGAGCGGTGGATGCGCTCGAAGGACTGGGCGATGACCGCGCGGACGCCCAACAAATTGGTGCCCTTGGCCGCCCAGTCACGCGACGAGCCGTTGCCATATTCGACGCCGGCGAAGATAACCAGCGGCACGCCTTCCTTCTTGTAGCGCATCGCGGCGTCGTAGATCGATTCCTCTTCTTTCGAGGGATAATGGATGGTGTAGCCGCCCTCGCGGCCGTTCTCGCCCAGCATATGGTTGCGGATGCGGATATTGGCGAAGGTGCCGCGCATCATTACCTCATGATTGCCGCGGCGTGTGCCGTACTGGTTGAAATCGGCGACGCCGACGCCGTGGTCGGTGAGATACTTGCCGGCCGGCGAGGCCGCCTTGATCGAACCGGCCGGCGAAATGTGGTCGGTGGTGATCTTGTCGCCGAACAGGCCGAGCACACGCGCGCCCTTGATATCGCCGATCTTGCCGAAGCCTGACTTCATGCCGGCGAAATAGGGTGGGTTCTGCACATAGGTCGAATTGTCGTCCCAGGCATAGGTCTGGCCTTCCGGCGCCTTGACATTCTGCCAGTACTCGTCGCCCTTGAAGACGTCGGCATACTTGCGGGCGAACAATTCGCGCGTGACGTTCTTCTCGATGAATTCCTGGATCTCGACCGAACTTGGCCAGATGTCTTTGAGATAGACCGGACTGCCGTTGCGATCGTCGCCGAGCGGCTCGGTGGTCAGATCTTTGGTCACGGTCCCGGCCAGCGCGTGGGCGACGACCAGCGGCGGCGAGGCGAGATAGTTCGCCTGCACGTCGGGCGAGACGCGGCCTTCGAAATTGCGGTTGCCGGACAAGACTGCCGCAGCAATCAAGCCCTTATCGTTGATGGTCTTGGAGATCGGCGCCGGCAACGGGCCGGAATTGCCGATGCAGGTGGTGCAGCCGAAGCCGACCAGGTTGAAGCCGATCTGGTCGAGCTCCTTCTGCAGGCCGGATTTCTCGAGATATTCGGCGACGACCTGGCTGCCCGGCGCCAATGAGGTCTTGACCCACGGCTTCTGCTTGAGGCCGAGCCGGTTGGCGTTGCGCGCCAACAGCCCGGCGCCGATCAGCACGCTCGGGTTCGAGGTGTTGGTGCAGGAGGTGATGGCGGCGATGACCACATCGCCATGGCCAAGATCGTAGTCCGTGCTCTCGACGGCATAGCGCTTGTCGATTTCGGCGGCCTTCCTGTATTCGGTCTCCATGGCCTTGGCGAAGCCGGCCGGAATGTCTTCAAGTGCGACCCGGCCTTCAGGCCGCTTCGGGCCGGCCATCGACGGGACGACACTGCCGAGATCGAGCTCCAGCAGGTCGGTGAAGACCGGATCGGCAGAGCCGGCATCGCGCCACAAGCCTTGCGCCTTCGAATAAGCCTCGACCAGGGCGATGCGGCTTTCGTCGCGACCGGACATTGTGAGATAGCGGACGGTTTCGCTGTCGACCGGGAAGAAGCCGCAGGTGGCGCCATATTCTGGCGCCATGTTGCCGATGGTGGCGCGATCGGCCAGCGTCATGTTGGACAGGCCCGGCCCGAAGAATTCGACGAACTTGCCGACGACGCCCTTCTTGCGCAGCATCTGCGTGACGGTGAGCACCAGGTCGGTGGCGGTGACGCCTTCCCTCAGCCTGCCGGTGAGCCGGAAGCCGATGACTTCAGGCAGCAGCATGGAGACCGGCTGGCCGAGCATCGCGGCCTCCGCCTCGATACCGCCGACGCCCCAGCCGAGCACGCCAAGACCGTTGATCATCGTGGTGTGCGAATCGGTGCCGACGCAGGTGTCGGGATAGGCGGTGGTCTCGCCGTCTTCGCTGTTGGTCCACACGACCTGACCGAGATATTCGAGATTGACCTGATGGCAGATGCCGGTGCCGGGCGGCACGACGCGGAAATTGCGGAACGCCTGCTGGCCCCATTTCAGGAATTTGTAGCGTTCCTCGTTGCGCTCATATTCAAGCTCGACATTGCGGGCGAAAGCCAGTGGCGTGCCGAATTCGTCGACGATGACCGAGTGGTCGATGACTAGATCGACCGGCACCAGCGGATTGATCTTTTGCGGGTCGCCGCCGAGCGAGGCCATGGCGTCGCGCATGGCGGCAAGGTCGACCACGGCTGGAACGCCGGTGAAATCCTGCATCAGCACGCGAGCCGGGCGATAGGCGATCTCGACGCCGGCGGTGCCCCGGTCAGTCAGCCAGCCGGCGACCGCCTGGATGCTCTCCTTGGTGACGGAACGGCCGTCCTCGTTGCGCAGCAGATTCTCCAGCAGCACCTTCATCGAATAGGGCAATTGGGCGATGCCGGTGAGGCCGTTCTTTTCGGCCTCGACAAGGTCATAGTAGATGTACTCGGCGCCGCCGGCGGTCAGCGTGCGGCGGCAATTGAAGCTGTCGAGTGATTTGGACACGTGCGATCCCTAACTGTCGGTTGCCGGAAGGGAACGGACGCCAGTGGGCATGCAAATCACGCGCAAAGGTGCGGGTACGGCCATTTCCGCTATCCGTTCCCAAGCGTCCGGGCCGTTCAAGGCGGCACGCGCGCTGGTTCGGCGCAAATTCGGTTCCCGTGCCGACCGCTGGCACGGATGATGCGGATATAGAGAATTTTCTGGAATAGTTCTAGACACGGATTCGCCATTTTTGCTGCGGCGCACCGAAGCCGCACCTGAACTTTCGGCGAAGGGGGACGGATGCGGCTGATCGCCGAAAATCTGGGCGGCGAACGCGGCGGCGAGACGGTATTTTCCGGCATCGAATTCGCGCTGGGGGATGGCCAGGCGCTGGTCGTCACCGGGCCGAACGGCGCCGGCAAATCGACGCTGCTCAGGATCGTCGCCGGACTGTTGCCAGTGGCGGCAGGCCGTGTGCGGTTCGAAGGTGGTGGCGAGGACTTTCCGTCGGCCGCCTCGGCCTGTCACTATCTCGGCCACCTCAACGCGATGAAGACGGCGCTGAGCGTTACGGAAAACCTGTGCTTCTGGCGCGATTTTTCGGGCGCCGGTTCCGCGGGTGTTGAAGAGGCGCTGGAAACCGTCGGGCTGGGCGGCATCGGCCATCTGCCGTTCGGCTATCTCTCGACCGGGCAACGCCGCCGCGCGGCGATTGCAAAACTGCTGGTAAGCCACCGGCCATTGTGGCTGCTCGATGAGCCGACGGCAGGACTGGACAAGGCTTCGGAGGAGAGATTCGGCGAATTGATGGGGAAACACCTCGAGAGTGGGGGGATCGTGGTTGCGGCGACGCATTTGCCGCTTGGGATCGAGGGGGCGGAGGGGCTGGTGATGGGCGAGGCCGCTTGATGTTGGTGCTCTATGCGATGGAACTCCATCCTTTGCTTGGCCTTCATGCATGCATCGGGACCAAACCATAATGTGGTCCCTCTTCCTACGCGACATCCGCCTGAGTATCCGCGCCGGCGGCGGGGCGCTTACCGGCGTGATTTTCTTTCTCGCCGTTATCGCGACCATCCCCTTCGGCGTCGGTCCCGAGCTGAAGCTGCTGGCCCGCATCGGCCCGGCGATCCTGTGGATCGCCGCCTTGCTGGCCTGCCTGCTCGGCCTCGACCGGCTGTTCCAGGCCGACCGCGAGGACGGCTCGCTCGATCTTCTGGTGCTTGGCAACGACCGGCACATGCTGGCCTTGACCGTTCTGACGAAATGCCTGGCGCATTGGGCGGGAAGCGTGCTGCCGCTGGTCATCGCCGCTCCCTTGCTCGGCCTGTTCATGAACATGGAGCCCATCGGCATCGGTGCGACGGCGCTGACGCTTCTGGTAGGCACGCCGGCGATCACCTTCATCGGTGCTGCCGGTGCAGCGGTGGCAGTGGCGTTGCCGCGTGGCGGGCTGCTGATCTCGGTGCTCGTGCTGCCGCTGACCATTCCCGTGCTGATCTTCGGCGTATCGGCAAGCTATGGCGCGGTGGCGGACCCCGATCCATTCCTGCAGCCCTTCCTCATTCTTGCCGCGCTGACCTTGTTTCTTGCCGTGCTCGGCCCTGTGGCGGCGGCGCTGGCGCTGCGGCACGGAACGGATTGATGTGTTGGCTTCAGCTCATGCCTGCGGCGCGGCGAACAATTGCGGAGCCGATGGCGCAGCGTTAAGAGAAGACATGTTGGAACGGCGTGAGACGGACCGGTTGGAAAGCGCCGCGGAGCGAAAAGCATGAGCGTACATGCGCTTTATGTCACCGCCGCCTATGCGATCACGGCCGTGGTGCTGGGCGGGCTGATCGGCTGGATTCTGCTCGACCAGCGCGGCCGCAAGCGAGAGCTTGCCGAGCTGGAGGCATCCGGCGTGCGCCGGCGCTCCGATAAGGCAGTAAAATCATGAGCACGGAAACCCAAACACCGGCGCGCCGCCGCCTGATCGTGCTGCTGCCGCTGCTGGTCTTTCTCGGGCTGGCGGGATTGTTCCTGGCGCAGCTTTTGTCCGGGCGCGACGTGTCGGAAGTGCCATCGGCGCTGATCGGCCTGCCGGCGCCGCAGACCAACCTGCCGGCGCTCGAAGGCACCAATTTGCCGGGCCTCGATTCAAAACAGTTCGCCGGCAAGGTGACGCTGGTCAACGTCTTCGCGTCCTGGTGCGCGCCGTGCCGCGAAGAGCATCCGGTGCTGCTGGCGCTGTCGCAGGACAGACGCTTCGTCATGGCGGCGCTGAACTACAAGGACCAGCCGGAAAACGCCCGTCGGTTCCTTGGCGATCTCGGCAACCCATTCCAGGCGATCGGCGTCGACGAGGCCGGACGCGCGGCGATCGACTGGGGTGTCTACGGCGTGCCGGAGACCTTCGTCATCGGCAAGGATGGCAAGATCGCCTATAAGCATGTAGGGCCGCTGACGCCGGACTCGGCGCGGACGCTGCTGTTACCCGAAATCGAGAAGGCGCTGGCCATGCCGGGCTGATGGCCCGCCGTTTCGTCATGCTAGGGTCTTTGCTCCGCTTTGCGTCGCTACGCCCAAGGATGACGAACGTGATAGGTCGACCGAAGACTCAGCCGTAGATCTGCTTGTGGACCTGGTAGAGCATTTCGCTGCGGTCGGCGCGCATGTCGGCGAGGTCACGGCTGCTGAAGCTGTCGATTTCGGCGACGAGGCGGTTGTAATGCCGGCGCTTGGCGATGCTGGCGCGAGCGCGGCTCATGAGGCTGTCGATGATCATAGCGAGTTTCCTTTTTGCGCCGCGTTTCGCGGCCAGTTGTTCCTCCCTTGATCGATACGGAGCATGACATAGTTATGGTGCATTGCAAAAATAAGATGTTGCAATGCACCATTGCGCTGGGCGCATAGCCGGTTAACGGGATGTGACCTGCCGTCCGGGCCAGCATTCGCTTCCATAATGCTTCTGACGCATCATCGATCTTGCCATATCGATCGTGGGCTGGCTTGATCGCGCCTTGCCAAGCGACTGCTACCGGGAGGAACCATGGCCAGCGAATTCTACGAAGTTCTCGATCCGCGCTTTTCGCGGCTGTTCAACGGCAATGCACAGGTCGACAGGCTGTTTACCGGCTGCCGATGGGCGGAAGGACCGGCCTGGTTCGCGGCCGGGCGCTATGTGGTCTGGTCCGACATCCCGAACAATCGCATGCTGCGTTACGACGAGACCGACGGCAGCGTCAGCGTGTTCCGTCAGCCGTCCGGCAATTCCAACGGCAACACGGTCGACCGGCAAGGCCGGCTGGTTACTTGCGAGCATTCCGGCCGCCGCGTCAGCCGCACCGAGCATGACGGGTCGGTAGTCACCATCGCCGACAAATGGCGCGGCAAGCGGCTGAACTCGCCCAATGACGCGGTGGTCAAGTCCGACGGTTCGATCTGGTTCACCGACCCGAGCTACGGCATCGATACCGATTACGAGGGCGACAAGGCCGAAAGCGAGATCGGCGCCTGCCATGTCTACCGGGTCGATCCCGGCACCGGCGAGACTGAGGCCGTGGTCACCGACATGGTCAGGCCCAACGGGCTCGCCTTCTCGGTTGACGAGAGCAAGCTCTATGTCGCCGACACTGGCCGCACCCATGGTGCGCAAAACCCGGCGCACATCCGGGTGTTCAATGTCGGCCAGGGCGGCAAGACGGTCTCAGGCGAAAAGGTCTTTGCCGACTGCACCGCCGGCCTGTTCGACGGTTTCAGGCTGGATGCGGACGGCCGCATCTGGACCAGTGCCGCCGACGGCATCCACTGCTACGACCCGGACGGGACGCTGATCGGCAAGGTCAAGGTACCGGAAGTCGTTGCTAATTGCGTGTTCGGCGGCAACAAGCTGAACTGCCTCTACATCGCCGGCACGACCTCGCTCTACATGGTCCGGCTCATGGTCAACGGCGCCAAAACCTACTGAGCGGCCGCCAAGCATATGCAAGGGAGGGAACCATGCCATTCGTAAATATCCGCCTGGTCAAGGAGGTGATTGCCGATGACCCGGCCGGCAAAAAGGCCGCGATCGCCGCCCAGGTGACAGCGGCCATCACCAGCGTCACCGGCCTGACCAACAATGATGTCTGGGTGGTTTTCGAGGAGGTCGCTGCACGCGACTGGTTCGTCGGCGAGACCGACGTCGAGACGCGGAGGGGCAAGGGATAGTTCTCGGCACAGATTGGCCGCAGCTCCTAGCGTCGTCATCCCAGGGCGGAGCAGGAGCGAAGCTCCGTCGCGGAGACCCTGGGATGACGAAAGCACGGTCCGGCGTTCACCGCGAGCGGATGAAGCCCGCGAAGGCCGAAACGGCGCGGCGCATCGTCAGCCGGTTTTCCGGCTGCGATAAGATATCCTCCACCTCCGGCGGCCTCTTGCCGAGCAGCGCGATTTCGAGCGCTGCTTCCTCATGGAGCGCGAAAGACATTGTCCGCATGACCTCGGCCAGTGCGGCGCGGGCAAACAGCGAGCGCGGCGAGGCGTGGACCAGCGTGGCCGGCTTGCCGACGGCGGCATCGCGCGACACCAGCCAGTCAAGCGCGTTCTTTAGGCCGCCTGGCACACCGTGGGCATATTCCGGGCAGGAGACGATGACGCCGTCAGCGGCGGTGACCGCATCGATCAGCACTGCTGCTTGCAGCGGCGTCCGCTCGCCTTCCTCGTCGGGGTTGAAAATCGGCAGCCGGCCAAGCCCATCGTAGACGGAGACGTGACAGTCCGGCGGCGCGTTTTGCGCGAGTGCCGCGAGCAGGGCCGAATTGGTCGAGGCGGCGCGCAGGCTGCCGGAGATGGCGAGGATGTTGAGCAAAGGAATGGAGACCGGCTTGGGCGATTCGTTGCCGATCACGCTACCACATGGTCTCCCTGTATTCCTCGTCCAGCCAGCGGTCGGTCGCCTCGGCCGAATCGGCGAGCGCCAACTGGTCGCGCAGGATCTGGCCGAGCGTCGGCAGCGTCGCGCGGTCGTACCAGCTCTCCGGCTTCCACAATTCGGAGCGCATGAAGGCCTTGGCGCAATGCATGTAGGCGGCCTTGACCGTCACCACGACGACGCTTTGCGGTGCCTTGCCGTCGACCGCCAGCCGCTCACGCAATGCCGCATCGACGGTGATGCGGGCATCGCCATTGACACGCAGCGTTTCGTTCATGCCGGGAATGAGGAAGAGCAGCCCGATCGAGGGATTGAGAAGGATGTTCTCCAGCGTGTCGAGCCGGTTGTTGCCGGGACGGTCGGGGATGACGATGGTCTTCTCGTCGAGCACTGTTACGAAGCCCGGCCTGTCGCCCTTGGGCGTCACATCGGCATTGCCGGCGCCGTCGGACGAGCCGATCAGCACGAAAGGGCTCTTGCCGATGAAGGAACGGCAGTGGCCGTCCAATGCCTTCAGTTCCTTGCGGATCGAGCCGTCAGTCGGCCGAGGCGTCTTGTAGATCGTCCTCAACTCGTCGCGTGTGGTGATGAATTCCATGCCCCTCTCCTCTTATTCTGACGCAATTCCCTAGGGAAAGCGCTACGCGCTTTCCCGGGAAAACCGCTACACACTTTCCTGGAATTGCTCTATTTGCCGGCCTTCTCTTCCTTGCCGGTCTTGTCCTCGAGCGAATGGCGCAGGATCAACGGCATTTGGCTTAACGTGAAGACAAGGGTAATGGGAATCGTGCCCCAGACCTTGAAATAAAGCCAGGCTTCCTCAGAAAAGTTGCGCCACACGACCTCGTTCAGCGCAGCCAGAAAAAGGAAGAAGAGCCCCCATCGGAAAGTGAGTTTGCGCCAGCCTTCAGCGTCGAGATTGAAGGCGGAATCAAAGACATAGCCCAACAGCGATCTGCCAAACGCCAACCCGCCAAGCAACGTGATGCCGAACAGGCTGTTGATGATTGTCGGCTTCATGAAAGCGAAGGTCTTGTCCTGCAGCCACAGCGCCAGTGCGCCAAACACAAACACCACGATGGCCGAGACCAGCGGCATGATCGGCCAGCTGCGCGTCAAGATCCACGAAACGCTGAGCGACAGCGCCGTCGCCACCATAAAGAACGCTGTGGCAATCAGGATAGGCTCGCCGATATGGCCGAGGATCGGAAATTTCCCGACAAGCCACGCGCCGCGGATGGTGGTGAAAAAGAACACCAGGCCAGGCCCGAGCTCGAGCAGGAATTTCAGGCCGGGGTTCAACGCCTTGCGGCGTGGATCGGACAGGTCGCGTTCGAGGATGGGTGGGCTCATAAGATCCTTCTTACGCATGATTCAATCCAAAAAGTCTGCAACTTTTCGGGATCATGCTCGTCAAGCCACGCCAGCGATCGCCCTGGCGAATTCGCTTGCGGAAAAGGGTTCGAGGTCGTCGACCTGTTCGCCGACGCCGATGAAATAGACCGGCAATTTGTGCTTTGCCGCGATCGCCACCAGAATACCGCCGCGCGCCGTGCCGTCCAGCTTGGTCATCACCAGGCCGTTGACGCCGGCGACATTGCGGAAGATCTCGACCTGGTTGAGCGCGTTCTGGCCGGTGGTGGCATCGACCGTCTGCAGCACCGTGTGCGGCGCTTCCGGATCGAGCTTGCCCAGCACCCGGACGATCTTTTCCAGTTCCGCCATTAGTTCGGTCTTGTTCTGCAGCCGCCCGGCGGTGTCGATGATCAGCACGTCGGAGCCGGCCTCCTTCGCGCGCTCGAATGCATCGTAGGCGAGGCCGGCGGCATCGGCGCCGAGCTTCGAGGCAATGACCGGCGAGTTGGTACGCTCGCCCCAGATCTTCAACTGCTCGATCGCGGCTGCGCGAAAGGTGTCGCCGGCGGCGAGCATCACCGAGAGACCGCCATCGGTGAGCTTCGCCGCCAGCTTGCCGATGGTCGTGGTCTTCCCCGTGCCGTTGACGCCGACCACCAGGATGACATGCGGCTTGTGGCTGAGGTCGAGCTCCAACGGCATGGCGACGTGGGTCAGCACCTTCTCAACCTCGGCCGCCATGATGGCCCGGACTTCGGTGTCGGAGACGTCCTTGCCGTAGCGGCTGGCGGAGAGCGCGTCGGTAACGCGCAAAGCCGTCTCCATGCCGAGATCGGCGCGGATCAGCACATCCTCCAGGTCCTGCAGCGTGTCCTCGTCAAGCTTCCGCTTGGTGAAGACGCCGGCGATGTTGCCCGACAACTCCCGGGAAGAGCGGGCAAGCCCGTCTCGCATGCGCTGGAACCAGGAACGCCTCGGCGCCGGTTCGGGCGCCTTCTGCGGCTCGGCTTTCTGCTCGACCTTCTTGGTTACGGTGACTTTGCCGGGGGCGGGCTTTGGCTCCGGCGATGGTTGCGGAACGGCTTCTGGCTCGGGCTTTACCTCCCCCTCGATGGGAGGGTGGGGCGCCGGCACGACCTCCGGTTCGGGCGCGATCTCGGTCAAGATCGGTTTCGTCTCGGCCGGCGCTGGCTGGCGGATCGGGGGCGGTATTTCGGCGGGAGGGACTTCGCGCGCTGGCGCTGCTGAGGGAGCCTCGGTGGGCACTACCGGCACTTCGACGGGTGCAGGTTCTGGCTGGGAGGGGACGATTTCTGGCTGCTGCGGCTCGGCCCGGATCTCCTCCGGTTCCTCAGCAGGCGTTTCCGGCTCGGGTGGAATGGTCGGCGGCGGCTCAGGCTTCTGCGATTCCGGCGCCGGTTGGGGTGCCGGAGGCAACTCTGGTTCGACTGGCGGTGGAGGTACGGCTTCGACTTCGGGTCGCGACTCGTCGCGTTTCAAAAACTCCGGGACGGCCTGCTCGGCGGCCGGTTTCAGCGCCTCCAGTTCGTCCCATTTGATCGGCGGCAGCGGTGCGGTCTCGTCGGGCCGCTCCTCGACGACTTCCTTCTTGCCGAACGAAAATATCTTCTTGAAAAAACCAGCCATGTCTTGCGCTCTCAGGCGGCGCGGGCGGCAAGCGGCGCTGCGATCAGTCGGATACCGTCATGGCCCGCGATATCAGCCTCGACGATGTCGCCCGGAGCGCCGGCAGAGACCGCGGCCAGCGTAAACCCTTCGGTGCGGCCAAGGCCGTCACGCTCGACCAGGATCGACTGATGCGTTCCAGCGAGCGAGGCAAGATGGCGGCGATAGGCGGCCTCGCCGGCGGCGCGCAGGCGTGCCGCGCGTTGCTTGACGACGTCGCGGCGGAGCTGCGGCATGCGCGCGGCGGGCGTGCCCTGGCGCGGCGAAAACGGGAAGACGTGGAGATGCGTCAGGCCGCATTCCTCGACGATCTCCAGCGAGTTTTCGAACATGGCGTCCGTCTCGGTCGGGAAGCCGGCGATGATGTCGGCGCCGAAAACAATGCCGGGGCGCAGTTTGCGCACATCCTCGCAAAAGCGGATCGACTGGTCGCGGCTGTGCCGGCGCTTCATCCGCTTCAGGATCATGTCGTCACCCGATTGCAGCGACAGATGCAGATGCGGCATCAGCCTCGGCTCGGTGGCGATGGCGTCCAGCAGATCGTCGTCGGCTTCGATCGAGTCGATGGAGGAAAGCCGCAGGCGTTTCACGTCTGGCACCTGCTTCAGGATGGTTTTGACCAATTTGCCGAGCTTCGGTGCGCCCGGCAGATCGGCGCCAAAACTGGTCATATCGACACCGGTCAGCACGATCTCGGCATAACCATTGCCGACGAGTCGCTTGATCTGCTCGACCACGGCGCCCATCGGCACCGAGCGCGAATTGCCGCGACCGTAGGGAATGATGCAGAAGGTGCAGCGGTGGTCGCAGCCGTTCTGCACCTGGACAAAAGCGCGCGCCCGGCCCTCGATGGCGTCGACCATGTGGGCGGCCGTCTCGCGCACCGAAAAGATATCGTTGACGCGCGCCTTCTCAGTGTCGTTGACGCCGAAATCCGGCAGCGCGCGATAGGAATGCGCCTTCAGCTTTTCCTCATTGCCGAGGACGAGATCGACCTCGTCCATGGCGACGAAATCCTGCGGGCCGGTCTGCGCGGCGCAGCCGGTAACGATGATGCGGGCAGCCGGGTTCTCACGGCGGGCTTTTCTGATCGACTGCTTGGCCTGGCGTACAGCCTCGCCGGTGACGGCGCAGGTGTTGAAGATGATGGCACCGCCTTCGAGCCCGCCGAGGCCCGCACTTTCGGCTTCACGCCGCATCACCTCGGATTCATAGGTGTTCAGCCGGCAGCCGAAGGTGACGACCTCGATACCCTTGTTGCCAAGAGGAGCCATCAGGCGGCGCTTTCGGTGTCGCGCGCCCACGCCCCCGTCGACGGATCGAAGCTGCCGGAAAATTCCCATTCGGCGGCACCGGTCAGGATGACGTGGTCGTCGTCGCGCCACAAAACATGCAGCGAGCCGCCGCCGGGCGTCATCAGCGTGACGCCGCGGCCGGTACGCCGGGTGCGGGACGCGGCGACCACAGCGGCGCAAGCAGCCGTGCCGCAGGCCTTGGTCAGGCCGGCGCCGCGCTCCCAGGTGCGG
This sequence comes from Mesorhizobium sp. M0019, assembly GCF_040323975.1. NCBI lineage: Bacteria > Pseudomonadati > Pseudomonadota > Alphaproteobacteria > Hyphomicrobiales > Phyllobacteriaceae > Mesorhizobium > Mesorhizobium sp. M0019. Next base: position 13,925 of record NZ_JAMYVK010000029.1, read on the forward strand.
ATGGCCATGGTCTCCGGCGAGGTCACCTGCGCGATGGTGATGTTGGCGCGCTCGGGGAAGATCGGATGGTTTTCGAGCAGCGGGCCGAAGCGCTCGAGCTCGTACGACCAGACGTCGCGGTCGACCCAGAAGATGGCGTGCGGATTGCCCATCGAGACGACCGACGGCGAATGCAGCACCGGGGCATCGATCGGGCCGATCTGCAGCTCGATCATGCGGGTGTCGCGGAATTCCTCGGCCAGCGGGATGTCCTGCCAGCCAAAGCGCGGCCTGCCCATGTCGACCGAGATCATTCCGTCGGCATGTTCCTCGGCATTGAGGATGCCGGCGACTGTTTCAAAGGCAAATGTCTTCTGGCCGGTCTCGGCGGCGAGCGCCTGGACGACACAACGCATGCCGTTGCCGCAGGCTTGCGCCCTGGTTCCGTCGGAATTCAAGATGTCGATGAAAAAGGCGGTGCCCGGCGTCCTGGGGTCGTGGATCGCCATGATCTGGTCGAACCTGGTCGCCGCATCGGCATTAAGCGCGACGGCTGCCGCAGGCGTCACGCGATCGGCACGGCCACGCATATCGGCAACGATGATTTCGTTGCCGATGCCGTTCATCTTGGCGAAAGGGGCCGCGCTTGCCATCGATCGAAAGGTCTCTTGCCGGTTTGGCGCCTATATGGCGGATAGCGGCAGAAATTACCAGCGCGGCGTGATTTTCAAGTCACCGCGAAGACGCCAAGCACGATCAGCAGGAAGATGATCAGCACGATGCCGATGAGGATGCGCGCGCCGGTGGCGGCGGCTCCGGCCAGTGCCGGCATGCCGAGCAGGCTCGCCGCGGCCGCGATAATCAAAAGAATGATGATCCACCTGATCATGAGAGACACCTCGCAGCCGACAGGTTTGAACACCTACAAACGTCTATGTGATGCCTCAGGTTCCGCCGGGCTAGACCGCCGGCACGTCCCAGACTTCGCCCGGCCGCAAGGCGCGAAAACGTTGCCGCGGCAGGCCGGCAGCATCGAGCGCTTCGCCGAGCTTTCTGGGCGGCTCGTCGATCGGCTCGTTGGTGAGCCGGAACGTGCCCCAGTGACAGCCGGCGGCATAGGCGGCGTTGCACAAAAGCATGCCTTGCACCGCCTCCTCCGGATCCTGGTGATGTGGCGCCATGAACCAGCGCGGCTCGTAGGCGCCGATCGGCAGGATGGCGAGGCGGAACCCGCCGTGCATTTGCGCCATCAGCCGGTAATTGATGCCACCGTGGAAGCCGGTATCGCCGGCGAAATAGATCTTTGCGTCGGGTGTCTCGACGACGAAACCCGCCCACAGCGCCATGCGCCGGTCGCGAGTACCGCGGGCCGACCAGTGGTGCACCGGCTCGACATAGACGGCGACGCCATCGCCGATATCGACCCGGTCGCCCCAGTCATGCGCGGAAAGCCGCATACGGGGCACGGCAGCGCCGATGATCGTGTCGTTGCCGAGCGGCGTCAGCAGCAGCGGGTCGTGTCTTGTCTTCAGGCGCTTCAGCGTGGCGAGGTCGAGATGGTCGTAATGGTTGTGGCTGACCAGCACGAGGTCGATCGGCGGCAAATGCGAAAAGGCGATGCCCGGCGGATTGACGCGTTTCGGACCGGCGAAGGAGAGCGGCGAGACACGCCGCGACCAGACCGGGTCGGTCAGGATGTTCAGGCCGGCTGTCTGGACGAGCAGCGAGGAATGACCGACCATGGTGAGGCGGAGCGCTGCACCATCGATGCGCTCGACCGGTCTTGCCGGTGGAAACGGGCTCGGATCCGCCGCCGGCCATTTCGAGCGCTCGCGGCTCAATTGCCATTTCAACAGATCGGCAAAGCGACCCGGCGGCCGTCCGTTGGGATTGAAGAACAAGGTGCCGTCGAAATGATCGCTGGGCGGCCCGCTGTAATAGCGGTTGGCGGCTCTCTTTCTCGCGGCCAAGAAATCGGCTCCCTGCAGTTTGCTGATCCCAAGAGATAATGCCGGAGCCGGCCCGCACAAGCATTTGAGGTGAACGCCAAGGATTTGGCGCCAGCGCGCCGTATCGCATCAACCGGAGGTGCCGGCCAAACGGCCAAGGCGTAGCGCAATTCAGGCAATGTGCATTTTGCGACAAATTTGCAACATTAGCGGCGCAAACCGTATTTTAACCATATCGGGTTGAAATTTCGCCACCTTCTCCATCTTGGTGAGGGGGACATTGCGCGGACGGCATCCCCAGCCCGATCCGACGGAGGTTGAAGAATGAAATTTTCGAAAACCGGCCTGCTGGCCGTATCACTGGCCGTGCTCGTTGCGAGCGGCTGTTCAACCTCACGGTTCTCATCGATGGACGAGCAGCAGCCGGCGCCGCTGGAAGCTGCGCCTGCCGGCAAGGTGACTGCAAACCAGCTGCCGCCACCGGCGACACCCGGCCCGGCCGACCCGTCGAAATTTCCGACCGCGCCGCAGAACACGCAGGTCGCCTCGCTGCCGCCCGACGGGACGGCGCCGGCCGGTGCGGCCGATCTGACCGCCTCCAGCGTCGCCGGTGTTTGGAAGGCAAGTGTGTCCGGCCAGAGCTGTCAGGTGGCGACGCCGCAGACCAAATTCGGTTCGGGCTACCGCGCCGGACCGCTGCATTGCCCGGCGCCGCTCGATGGCATCAAATCGTGGAACGTCGCCGGCAAACAGCTGACGCTCTTTGACGAGAATGGCGGCACGCTGGCACGGCTCTATTCTTCGGGCGGCGAGAAATTCGACGGCCAGACTTCCAACGGCCTGCCGATCTCGCTTACAAGGTAAGAGAACGGCCCCCCATTGTTACGCAATTCCGGACGGAAAACCGTTACACACTTTTCCTGGAATTGCCTCTTTTGTTTTTTACGCAATTCCGGACAGAAAACCGCTACACACTTTTCTTGGAATTGCTCCGGAACGACGTGACCAATGCATCTGCGTGACGGCCTCCAGACCCATGCGACCGTCAAGCAGCGCTATGACCATCTGGTCGAGACGGGCGCCATCGGGCGCGATCCGGCGCAGGAGCGGATCGCCGCTGCGCTCGACCGGCTGATCGAAGAGATATCGGCAAAGCGGCTGGCGCAGAAATCAAGCGCGCTGGGGTGGTTGTTCGCCCGCAAGCGCGAGGTGCACGAGGCGGTCAAGGGCCTTTATATCCATGGCGGCGTCGGCCGCGGCAAGACCATGCTGATGGACATGTTTTTCGAGCTGCTGCCGGTGCGGCGCAAGCGCCGGGTGCATTTCAACGACTTCATGGCCGACGTGCAGGACCGCATCCAGAAGCACCGGCAGGCTCGCAAGAACGGCACGGCCAAGGAGGACGACCCGATCCCGCCGGTGGCGCGCGCGCTGGCCGAGGAAGCCTGGGTGCTATGCTTCGACGAGTTCTCCGTCACCGACATCGCCGATGCGATGATCCTGTCAAGGTTGTTTTCGGCGTTGTTTGCCAATGGCGTGGTGCTGGTTGCCACTTCCAATGTCGCGCCGCAGGATCTCTACCGCGACGGCCTGAACCGTCAGTTGTTTTTGCCGTTTGTCGCTATCCTGGAGCGCCACGCGCAGGTGCTGGCGCTTGACGCCGACAAGGATTACCGCCTCGACAAGCTCAGCCGCATGCCGGTCTACGTCACCCCGGCCGATGCCGCCGCCGACCATGCGCTCGACGACGCGTGGGCGGTGATGACGCATGGCAGGCCGACGGCCGAGACGATGCTGACGGTGAAGGGCCGGCACGTCATGGTGCCGCGGGCTGCAGGGGAGGCTGCGCGGTTTTCCTTCGCCGATCTCTGCGAGAGGCCGCTCGGCGCCCGCGACTATCTTGCCATTGCCAGCCGTTTCTCGACCATCTTCATCGACCATGTGCCGGTGCTCGGCGAAGGCAAGCGCAACGAAGCCAAGCGCTTCATCCTGCTGGTCGATACGCTCTACGATCATCATGTACGGCTGGTGATGAGCGCCGCGGCACCGCCGGCGCAGCTCTATACGGCCAAGCGCGGCAACGAAGTCTTCGAGTTCGAGCGCACCGCATCGCGGCTGATCGAGATGCAGAGCCACGACTGGCTGGAGGACTGGGCGGAGAGGCACAAGGAAAAGCGCTTGCAAATCGAGGCCGAGCAACGCCCGACCAGCCAGGTTCCGTGATAGCTCATGAGGCCAATAGAGACCGCGCCTTAGGTGCTCTAGTCGGGCTGGCTGTGGGAGATGCCGTCGGCACCACATTGGAGTTCGCCGAACGCGACAGCAGGCCGCCCCTTACCGACATGGTGGGCGGTGGGCCTTTCGGCCTCGAACCCGGAGAATGGACGATGGCGCTTTGCCTCGCCGATTCTCTTATCGCCAGCAAAGGCGAAGTCGTACCTCGCCATCTGCTTGCGAACTTCGGTTCGGCGTGAATTCCGTGACCGGCGAATGTTTCGACATTGGCGGCGCGACGAGAGCTGCGCTGCGGGCGTTCGAGTTGTACGGTACGGTCGAGAACAATGAGGCAGAGCATCTCCAGGCCAACGGCTCGATCATGCGGCTTTCACCAGTCGTGCTGTGCGCCACAAGCCGCGATCAGGCATGTGCTCTGGCTCTCGCACAGGGCAGGACCACTCGTGCTGCGCCGGTTCCTCAAAAATGCTGCGAACTTCTAGCGGGATTTCTCTGGGATATTGTCGAAACTGGCGTTCTTCCCCAAAGCGTAAAGGCAAAGGGCGATCGCGCTCGTAGCGATGTGGTCAGCACCGGCCATGCTCCCGCTACGATCGACGCCGCCTGCTGGAGCGTTGCAACGACGACGGACTTCAAATCTGCGGTGCTGGCCGCGGCCAATCTCGGCGACGACGCCGATACCGTCGGTGCCGTGACCGGCCAGTTGGCCGGTGCGCTTTACGGGCTCTCGAGAATTCCCCCCGACTGGCTCGAAAAGCTTGCTTGGCTGGACGACATCCAGCGGCGTGGCGAGGATTTGTGGCGGCTTCGCGGGCTGGCGGCCTGATCTCCACACGGCCAAGCGCGGCAACAAGCTCTCCGCGCACCGCCTCGCGGCTGATCGAGATGCAGAGCCGCGACTGGCTGGAGGATTGGGCGGAAAGGCACAAGGGGAAGGGATCGTCGCTGGAGGCGCGTCAGGCGAAGGGTTAGAGCCTTATTTCAAAAACCGAAAGGCAGTGTACCGTCGCACCCCCTCTGTCCTACCGGACATCTCCCCCTCAAGGGACCCTCAAGGGGGGAGATCCGACGTCACGCCGGTCTTCGCCAATCTCCGTTGATACAAAAGGGCGAAGCGCCGAAGCTGCCAATCTCCCCCCTTGAGGGGGGAGATGTCCGGTAGGACAGAGGGGGGTACTGGCCCGCCGACACCAAAAATCTAAAGTCGGTACACATACATCACAAAATCCTCCGCCGGCCCATGCGGCTCTTTCCGCGACTCATAAAGCGCACGAGCAGCAACATTGTCCGGCTCGGTGCCGACCCACGCCTCCTCACAGCCATGCTCGCGACCGAGTGCGAACATGGCGCCGAGCATCCTCGTCGCAATGCCCTGGCTTTGAAAGGCCGGCGCCACGCCGACCTCGTCTATGTAGAGTTCGCTCACCTTGTCCGGGTGGCGGTGGATGACGGCTGCGCATTGGCCAACGACGATGCCGTCGGCGAGGGCCACGACCATGAAATGACAGGGCTCCGCGAGATAGGCGGAGAGCCGATCCGGCCTGACCGGCTCGTCGAAGACTTCATCGGCAACCCGCATCACAACGGCGTTATCGTCAGGAAACAGCCTTCTGATTTCCAGGGCCATTGCGTAGAATTCCTCTAGTCGGCTTCAGAATTTTGACGTTTACGTAATTCCCACTGTTTCTAACCGATTGAAATTACTCACTCCAAAATAATCGTTTGAATTTTTGTGCGGCCGGGGCTATTGCGTGCGGCGAATTTCGCGGTTCCGCAGCATTCCGGCCTCTTCCTCCGACGCCGTCATCAAATCGTCAAGGATTTGGGCGCCGTCATAGTCAAAGGGAAAATATCCTGACATGGCACGCAACAAGATAGCGCTCATCGGCTCGGGCATGATCGGCGGCACCCTCGCCCACATGGTCGGCCTCAAGGATCTCGGCGACGTCGTGCTGTTCGATATCGCCGAAGGCATCCCGCAAGGCAAGGGACTGGACATCGCGCAGTCGTCGCCGGTCGATGGGTTCGACTCGAGGCTGACCGGCGTCAACGACTATGCCGGCGTCGAGGGCGCCGATGTCTGCATCGTCACCGCCGGCGTGCCGCGCAAGCCCGGCATGAGCCGCGATGATCTTCTAGGCATCAATCTGAAGGTGATGGAGCAGGTCGGCGCCGGCCTCAAGAAATACGCGCCGAAAGCCTTCGTCATCTGCATCACCAATCCGCTCGACGCCATGGTCTGGGCGCTGCAGAAGTTTTCCGGCCTGCCCAAGAGCCATGTCGTCGGCATGGCCGGCGTGCTCGACAGTTCGCGCTTCCGTTATTTCCTTGCCGAGGAATTCAAGGTCTCGGTCGAGGACGTCACTGCCTTCGTGCTCGGCGGCCACGGCGATTCCATGGTGCCGATGATCCGCTATTCGACGGTTGCCGGCATCCCGCTGCCCGACCTCATCAAGATGGGCTGGACCTCGAGGGAGCGGCTCGACCAGATCGTGCAGCGCACCCGCGACGGCGGCGCCGAGATCGTCGGCCTGCTCAAGACCGGCTCTGCCTTTTATGCGCCGGCAGCTTCGGCCATTGCCATGGCCGAAGCCTATCTCAAGGACAAGAAGCGGGTGCTGCCCTGTGCTGCCTATCTCTCCGGCCAATATGGCGTCAAGAACACCTATGTCGGCGTTCCCGTGGTGATCGGCGCCGGCGGCGTCGAGCGTATCATCGAGATCGAGCTCGCGAAGAGTGAGCAGAAGATGTTCGACAGTTCGGTCGCAGCGGTGCAGGGCCTGTGCGATGCCTGCGTCAAGATCGCTCCGCATCTCGCGGCCAAATAAGCCGGCAACCAAGCCCGCCAAGCAAGCTGGAGACATAGCGCATGAACATCCATGAATATCAGGGCAAGGCGCTGCTGAAGGGCTTTGGCGCACCGGTGGCCGAGGGCGTGCCGGTGTTCAAGGCGAGCGAGGCGGAGGCCGCCGCCAAGGCGCTGCCCGGCCCGCTCTATGTGGTCAAGAGCCAGATCCATGCCGGCGGCCGCGGCAAGGGCAAATTCAGGGAGCTCGGCGCCGATGCCAAGGGCGGTGTCAGGCTGGCAAAGTCGGTAGCCGAGGTCGTCGCCAATGCCAAGGAGATGCTCGGCCACACGCTGGTCACCAAGCAGACCGGCCCGGCCGGCAAGCAGGTCAACCGGCTCTATATCGAGGACGGCGCCGACATCGAGCGCGAGCTCTATCTGTCGATCCTGGTCGACCGCTCGGTCGGGCGCGTCGCCTTCGTCGTCTCGACCGAGGGCGGCATGGACATCGAGGCGGTCGCCCACGACACGCCGGAAAAGATCATCACCGTAGCCATCGACCCGGAAAAGGGCGTGACGGCCGACGATGTGAAGAAGCTCAACGCCGCGCTGAGACTCGACGGCGACGCCGCCAAGGATGGCGCCACGCTGTTCCCCATCCTCTACAAGGCCTTTGTCGAGAAGGACATGAGCCTGCTCGAGGTCAACCCGCTGATCGTCATGAGGAGCGGCCGGCTGCGCGTTCTCGACGCCAAAGTGTCGTTCGACAACAATGCGCTGTTTCGCCACCCCGACGTGCTCGAATTGCGCGACACCACCGAAGAGGACGAGAAGGAGATCGAGGCGTCGAAATACGACCTCGCCTATGTCGCGCTCGACGGCAATATCGGCTGCATGGTCAACGGCGCCGGCCTTGCCATGGCAACGATGGACATCATCAAGCTTTACGGCGCCGAGCCGGCCAACTTCCTCGATGTCGGCGGCGGCGCGTCGAAAGAAAAGGTGACGGCGGCGTTCAAGATCATCACCAAGGATCCGGCGGTCAAAGGCATTCTGATCAACATCTTCGGCGGCATCATGAAATGCGACATCATCGCCGAGGGCGTGATCGCCGCGGTCAAGGAGGTCGGCCTGCAAGTGCCGCTAGTGGTGCGGCTGGAAGGCACCAATGCCGAGCTCGGCAAGAAGATCATCAACGACAGCGGGCTGAACGTGGTGTCGGCAGACGATCTCGACGATGCAGCCAAGAAGATCGTCGCGGCGGTGAAGGGCGTCTGATGCAGCGGATGCTGGCCCTAGCGCTGACCGGCATGGCCCTTTGGGCCAGCGCTGCTGCGGCCGCGGATAGTTCGAAGTCGCCCGCGTGGATCGGCAAGAGGGTCAATCTCTTCATGAACTTATGTCCGGCAACGGCGCCCAGCTTCGGCCGGTTCAACGCGGTTGCCCGGCAAAGCGGGTTCAAGGCCGGATCCGACGGGCTGCAAGTCTACAAGGCTACGGAGATCGTTGCCTCAATCAAGAGTTCGAACGGTCGCTGCGACTGCCTGGTCTCCTTCGGCACCAACGATCCGAAGCTGGCCGCCAACATGATCCTGAAAAGGCTTCTGACCAAATATGGCAGCAGTTTCCAAGCCGATGATGACCCCAGGTCCCTTGGTGAATTGAGAACGTCTGGCGGCAATTTATCGGTGCAGATCGTGACGATCCGGCGCGCCGGGGGCCGATGGATCGGTGCTGTCGTTCACGGAAACCAAAAATGCCCAGCTTGAAAACAGAACTTCAGGGTCAAGGTCGATAGGCGATGCCTCCGCACAAGATAAACCTCGTCGAGGCGGCGGATCAGAAGATCAAGAAGGTCTTCGATCCGCATATCGCCGGCGACGTGAACGACAGCCAGGTCAAGATCGCCAAGTTCGGCGACGTCTTCGACTGGCACGCGCATGACAATGAGGACGAGGCGTTCCTGGTGCTGCGCGGGCGCATCGCCATCGATTTCCGCGACGGCACGGTGGAGCTTTCCAGCGGCGAGTTCATTGTCGTGCCGCGCGCCGTCGAGCACCGGCCGCGCTCGCTAAGCGAGGAGCCGGTGGTGCTGATGTTCGAGCCGGCAACGACGCTCAACACCGGCAATGCCAAAAGCGACCTTACCGTCGCCGAGCTGAAGCGGTTGTGACCATGAGCGCGCGGCCTTCCCCGATCAACGGTTTTTGAAAAGGACCACCATGTCCATTCTCGTCGACAAGAACACCAAGGTGCTGGTGCAGGGCCTGACCGGCAAGACCGGCACGTTCCACACCGAACAGGCGCTGGCCTATCACGGCACAAAGATGGTCGGCGGCATCCACCCCAAGAAGGGCGGCGAAACCTGGACCGGCGCCAAGGGCGAAGCGCTTCCGATCTTCGCCACCGTAGCCGAAGGCAAGGCCAGGACCGGCGCCAACGCTTCGGTCGTCTACGTGCCGCCGGCGGGTGCTGCGGAAGCGATCCTGGAAGCGATCGAGGCCGAGATCCCGCTGATCGTCTGCATCACCGAGGGCATACCGGTGATGGACATGATCAAGGTCAAGGCGAGGCTCGACCGCTCGACGTCGCGGTTGATCGGCCCCAACTGTCCAGGCGTCCTGACCCCGGACGAATGCAAGATCGGCATCATGCCCGGCAACATCTTCCGCAAGGGCTCGGTCGGCGTTGTTTCGCGCTCGGGAACGCTTACCTATGAGGCGGTGTTCCAGACCACCAATGTCGGCCTCGGCCAGACCACCGCCGTCGGCATCGGCGGCGATCCGGTCAAAGGCACGGAGTTCATCGACGTGCTGGAGATGTTCCTCGCCGACGACGAGACCAAGTCGATCATCATGATCGGCGAGATCGGCGGATCGGCCGAGGAAGACGCCGCGCAGTTCCTCAAGGACGAGGCAAAGCGCGGCCGCAGCAAGCCGATGGCCGGCTTCATCGCCGGGCGCACCGCACCGGCGGGCCGCACTATGGGCCATGCGGGCGCGGTCATCTCCGGCGGCAAGGGCGGCGCGGAAGACAAGATCGCGGCGATGGAATCGGCCGGCATCAAGGTTTCGCCATCGCCGGCCCGGCTCGGCACGACGCTGGTCGAGGCGATCAAGGGTTAGGGGAGTATGGGAGTACGGGAATAGGGGAGTAGGGAACAACACGAGGGCATTTGCCCTACTCCCTTACTCCCCTATTCCCTTACTCCCCTCCAACAAAGGAGACGAAGCAAAGGCTTCGACAGTGACATGGCAAGACAAGATCAGGCCAACGACCAGTTTTCGCTTACCTCTTTCCTCTATGGCGGCAATGCCGATTATATCGACGCGCTCTATGCCGCTTACGAGGACGATCCCGCTTCAGTCGATCCCGAATGGCAGGACTTCTTCGCGGCGCTGAAGGATGACGCCGGCGACGTGCGCAGGAACGCCAAGGGCGCCTCTTGGGCCAAGCCCTCCTGGCCGATGCAGGCCAATGGCGAGCTGGTCTCGGCGCTGGACGGCAATTGGGGCCTGGTCGAAAAGCACATCGAAAAGAAGGTCAAGGACAGGGCGGTCGGCAACGGCGCAGCGCTTTCCGACGCCGACGTGCATCAGGCGACGCGCGATTCCGTCCGCGCCATCATGATGATCCGCGCCTTCCGCATGCGCGGCCACCTGCACGCCAATCTCGATCCGCTGGGCATTGCCAAGCCGCTGGAGGATTACAACGAGCTGTCGCCGGAGAATTACGGCTTCACCGAAGCCGACTACGACCGGCCGATCTTCCTCGACAATGTGCTCGGGCTGGAATTCGGCACCATCCGGCAGATGCTCGATATCCTGACCCGGACCTATTGCTCGACGCTCGGCGTCGAATTCATGCATATTTCCGATCCCGAGGAGAAGGCCTGGATCCAGGCGCGCATCGAGGGCACCGACAAGGAGATCTCCTTCACCGCAGCCGGCAAGAAGGCGATCCTGCAGAAGCTGGTCGAGGCGGAAGGCTTCGAGCAGTTCATCGACGTCAAGTACAAGGGCACCAAGCGCTTCGGCCTCGATGGCGGCGAGTCGCTGATCCCGGCGCTGGAGCAGATCATCAAGCGCGGCGGCCAGCTCGGCATGAAGGAGATCGTGCTCGGCATGGCGCATCGCGGCCGGCTGAACGTGCTGTCGCAGGTGATGGCCAAGCCGCACCGCGCCATTTTCCATGAGTTCAAGGGCGGCTCCGCCGCGCCCGACGAGGTCGAGGGCTCGGGCGACGTGAAGTACCATCTCGGCGCCTCGTCGGACCGCGAGTTCGACGGCAACAAGGTGCATCTGTCGCTGACCGCAAATCCTTCGCATCTGGAAATCGTCGACCCGGTGGTGATGGGCAAGGCGCGCGCCAAGCAGGACTATCTGTTCGGCCGCAGCCGCGAGGAGATCGTGCCGCTGGAAGAGCGCGCCAAGGTGCTGCCGCTGCTGTTGCATGGCGACGCGGCCTTTGCCGGCCAGGGCGTGATTGCCGAAATCCTCGGCCTGTCGGGCCTGCGCGGCCACCGCGTCGCCGGCACGCTGCATTTCATCATCAACAACCAGATCGGCTTCACCACCAACCCGCGCTTCTCGCGCTCGTCGCCCTATCCGTCCGACGTGGCCAAGATGATCGAAGCGCCGATCTTCCACGTCAATGGCGACGATCCGGAAGCCGTGGTCCATGCCACCAAGGTGGCGATCGAATTCCGCATGAAGTTCCACAAGCCTGTCGTGGTGGACATGTTCTGCTATCGCCGGTTCGGCCATAATGAGGGCGACGAGCCGGCCTTCACCCAGCCGATCATGTATCGCAAGATCCGCAACCAGAAGACGACCATGCAGATCTATGCCGACCGGCTGATCGCGGAAGGCCACATCACCCAGGCCGAGCTCGAAAAGGTGAAGGCCGATTGGCGGGCGCATCTCGAGCAGGAATTCGAGGTCGGCCAGCACTATAAGCCGAACAAGGCGGATTGGCTGGACGGCGCCTGGTCCGGCCTGCGCTCGGCCGACAACCAGGACGAACAGCGGCGCGGCAAGACCGCGGTGCCGGTCAAGACGCTGAAGGAGATCGGCAAGAAGCTAACCGAGGTGCCGAAGGATTTCGAGGCGCACAAGACGATCATCCGCTTCCTCGACAACCGCCGCCAGGCGATCGAGTCGGGCGAAGGCATCGACTGGTCGACGGCCGAGGCGCTGGCCTTCGGCGCCATCCTGCTCGACGGCAATCCGATCCGGCTGTCCGGCCAGGATTCGGAGCGCGGCACGTTCTCGCAGCGCCATTCCGTACTCTACGACCAGCGCGACGAGACACGCTACATCCCGCTCAACAATCTGTCGGCGGCGCAGGCCGGTTTCGAGGTCATCAACTCGATGCTGTCGGAAGAGGCCGTGCTCGGCTTCGAATATGGCTACTCGCTGGCCGAGCCGAAGGCGCTGACGCTGTGGGAAGCGCAGTTCGGCGACTTCGCCAACGGCGCCCAGGTGGTGTTCGATCAGTTCATCTCGTCGGGCGAGCGCAAATGGCTCAGAATGTCGGGCCTCGTCTGCCTGCTGCCGCACGGCTATGAAGGCCAGGGGCCGGAGCATTCGTCGGCCCGGCTCGAGCGCTTCCTGCAGCTTTGCGCCGAAGACAATATGCAGGTCGCCAACGTCACGACGCCGGCCAATTACTTCCACATCTTGCGCCGGCAATTGAAGCGGGACTTCCGTAAGCCGCTGATCCTGATGACGCCGAAGTCGCTGCTGCGCCACAAGCGGGCGGTATCGACGCTGCCGGAGATGTCGGGCGAAAGCGCCTTTCACCGGCTGTTGTGGGACGATGCCCAGCTGCTGTCGGGCCAGGCCATCAAGCTCACCAAGGATTCGAAGATCCGCCGTGTCGTGCTCTGTTCGGGCAAGGTCTATTACGACCTCTACGAGGAACGCGAGAAGCGCGGCATCAACGACATCTATTTGCTGCGCGTCGAGCAGCTCTATCCGTTCCCGGCCAAGGCGCTGATCACCGAACTGTCGCGCTTCCGCAATGCCGAGATGGTGTGGTGCCAGGAGGAGCCCAAGAACATGGGCGCCTGGTCGTTCATCGATCCGTATCTCGAATGGGTGCTGGCGCATATCGACGCCAAGCATCAGCGGGTGCGCTATACCGGCCGGGCGGCCGCCGCCTCGCCGGCGACCGGATTGATGTCGAAGCATCTCGCCCAGCTTGCCGCCTTGCTCGACGACGCGCTTGGTGAATAGAACAGAACCGAAAGAAACGGACAGGCACAATGGCAACCGAAATCCGCGTCCCGACACTTGGTGAATCCGTCACCGAGGCGACCATCGGCAAATGGTTCAAGAAGGTCGGCGACGCGATCGCCGCCGATGAGCCGCTGGTCGAGCTCGAAACCGACAAGGTGACGGTGGAAGTGCCGGCCGCCACCGCGGGCACGCTCAGCGAGATCGCCGTCAAGGAAGGCGAGACGGTCGGCGTCGGCGCACTGCTCGGCACGATTTCGGCAGGCGCCGGCGCGGCAGCCAATGCCGCCGCTCCGGCAACGAAGCAGGAGGCGGTGTCGCAGGCTTCGGCTCCGACTGCGGCCTCGAGCGTCAAGCAGGCCGCTGCCGAGACGGCCAAGATCGCCGGCGACGCCGGCGCGATCGAGACGCGCACCATGCCGCCGGCACCGTCGGCAGCAAAGCTGCTGGCCGAGCACAATCTCGCAGTCGACCAGGTGTCGGGCTCGGGCAAGCGCGGCCAGGTGCTGAAAGGCGACGTGCTCGACCTGATCGCCAGGGGCGCGCCGTCGCAGCCGGCAGAAATGCCGAAGGCCGCGCCTGTACCGGCACCCGTTGCCGCGCGCGCGCCATCCTCGGCCGACGATGCCTCGCGCGAGGAGCGCGTGCGCATGACCAAGCTGCGCCAGACCATCGCGCGCCGCCTCAAGGAAGCGCAATCGACCGCCGCCATGCTGACCACCTTCAACGAGGTCGACATGAGCGCGGTGATGGCGCTGAGGAGCAAATACAAGGACGTGTTCGAGAAGAAGCACGGCGTGAAGCTCGGCTTCATGGGCTTCTTCACCAAGGCCGTCACCCATGCGCTGAAGGAGATCCCGTCGGTCAATGCCGAGATCGACGGCACCGACATCATCTTCAAGAACTACGCCCATATCGGCGTTGCCGTCGGTACAGAGAAAGGCCTCGTCGTGCCGGTCGTGCGCAATGCCGACCAGATGTCCATCGCCGAAATCGAGAAGGAAATCGGCAGGCTGGGGCTTGCGGCGCGCGACGGCAAGCTGTCGGTTGCGGATATGCAAGGCGGCACGTTTACGATTTCCAACGGTGGCGTTTACGGGTCGCTGATGTCGACGCCGATTCTCAACGCGCCGCAGTCCGGCATTTTGGGTATGCACAAGATTCAGGAGAGGCCGATGGTGGTCGGCGGCCAGATCGTCATCCGGCCGATGATGTACCTGGCGCTGTCCTACGACCACCGCATCGTCGACGGCAAGGAAGCGGTGACGTTTCTGGTGCGGGTCAAGGAAAGCCTCGAGGATCCGGAACGGCTAGTGCTCGACCTCTAGGGGCGGCCGACGTGAGCCGGAGCATGGATCTGCGCCGCCGGATGAGTTCGTCTCGTTTCCGGTCCGGTTTGTTTGTCACAATCTGCGCACTCGGCGTGCAGACGGTCTCCGCGGCCCTCGCCGCCTGCCCGCTCGAGCTCGCCGTCTATGGCGATCCTGAAAACGCCGCCGAGATCGATTTCAGGCCGACCATGGAGTCGGCTGCCGTCACCAACAGCTTCAAGATGGTGCTCGACAACGGCGTCGTGCTCGACGGCATCGTCATGTGGACGGAGGGCGCGGCGCGGCCGCATGGCTCGCTGATGTACAAATGCCCGGCCGGCGACGTCACCGGCGACGAGCTCGCCGCCTGCACTGTGTGGGAGGGCGTCATCTACACTGCCGACGACCAGGGCAATATCGCGTTGCTGCCGGGCGAAGGAAAGGATGCGCCGAAGAAGCTGATCCTGCCTGATCTGGGAGCGTCGCTGCAGATGTCGGCGGCCTATGGCGCCAACGGCTTTTCCCAGGTGCCCTGGGACGTCTTTGGCCTGAAGGGATGTCAGGAATGAGCGCGAGCGGAAAGATCCTGCTGGTGACCGGCGGCAGCCGCGGCATTGGCGCCGCTACATGCAGGCTTGCCGCCAGGGCCGGCTATCGCATTGCGGTCAATTACGCGTCGAATGCAAAAGCCGCCGAAACGGTGGTCGCCGACATCGAGGCTGCTGGCGGAGAAGCCTTCACAGTCAAGGCCGATGTCGGCAGCGAGACGGACGTATTGGCCATGTTCGAGGCTGTCGATGGCCGTTTCGGTCGGCTGGACGCGCTCGTCAACAATGCCGGCGTGGTCGACCAGAGCGCGCGCGTCGACGAGCTTAGCGCTGCAAGGCTGGAGCGCATGATGCGCATCAATGTGATCGCGCCGATGCTTTGCGCCCGCGAGGCGGTGAAGCGGATGTCGACCAGGCATGGCGGCAAGGGCGGCGCCATCGTCAATGTTTCTTCGATCGCGGCAAGGCTTGGCGGGCCGGGTCAATATGTCGACTACGCCGCCTCCAAGGGCGCGGTCGATTCCTTCACCATCGGGCTTGCCCGCGAAGTGGCCGGCGAAGGCATTCGTGTCAACGCGGTCAGCCCGGGCATCATCGACACCGAAATTCATGCCTCCGGCGGGCAGCCGGATCGCGCCGAGAGAATGCGCAAGGTGGTGCCCATGCAGCGCGTCGGCACCGTCGAGGAAGTCGCAGCCGCAATTCTCTGGCTGCTGTCGGACGAGGCGTCCTACACAACAGGCGCCAATCTGGAAATCGGCGGCGGCCGCTAAAGCAAAAGGGACAGTATCATGGCCTATGACGTCGTTATCATCGGATCGGGACCAGGCGGCTACGTCTGCGCCATCAAGGCGGCGCAGCTCGGTCTGAAGACGGCGGTAGTCGAAAAGAACCCGACCTTCGGCGGTACCTGCCTCAACATCGGCTGCATCCCGTCAAAGGCGCTGCTGCATGCGTCCGAGATGTTTGCCGAGGCCGGCCATTCCTTCGAGGCGCTCGGCGTCGAGATCGGCGCGCCCAAGCTCAATCTTGGGAAGATGATGGCACACAAGGATGCGACGGTGACGGCCAACGTCAATGGCGTCGCCTTCCTGTTCAAGAAGAACAAGATCGACAGTTTTCGTGGCACCGGCAAGGTGGTTGCGGCCGGCAAGGTGTCGGCGACCTCCGATGACGGCAAGGTCGAGGAGATCGAGACCAAGAACATCGTCATCGCCACCGGCTCCGACGTCGCCGGCATTCCCGGCGTCAAGGTCGATTTCGACGAGAAGGTGATCATCTCGTCGACCGGCGCGCTGTCGCTGGACAAAGTGCCGGGCCATCTGGTGGTGGTCGGCGGCGGTGTCATCGGTCTGGAGCTCGGCTCGGTATGGGCGAGGCTCGGCGCCAAGGTCACCGTTGTCGAGTTCCTCGACACCATCCTGGGCGGCATGGACGGCGAGGTCGCCAAGCAATTCCAGCGCCTGCTGTCGAAGCAGGGCTTTGAGTTCAGGCTGGGCGCCAAGGTGACCGGCGTCGCCAAGGCCAGGAAGGGGGCGACGGTCACCTTCGAACCGGTCAAAGGCGGTGCGGCCGAGACGATCGAGGCGGACGCGGTGCTGATTTCGACGGGACGACGGGCCTATTCGGACGCTCTCGGGCTGAAGGATGCCGGCGTCGACGTCGATGAGCGCGGCCGGGTCAAGACCGACGGTCATCTCAGGACCAACGTGCCCGGCATCTACGCCATCGGCGATGTCATCGCCGGGCCGATGCTTGCCCACAAGGCCGAAGACGAGGGCGTGGCGGTAGCCGAAACCATCGCCGGCCAGGCCGGCCATGTGAACTATGACGTGATTCCGAGCGTCGTCTACACCACGCCGGAAATCGCCTCGGTCGGCAAGACCGAAGAAGAATTGAAGAAGGCCGGCATCGACTACAAGGCCGGAAAATTCCCGTTCAGCGCCAATGGCCGCGCGCGCGCCATGCTGCACACCGACGGCTTTGTGAAAATCCTGGCCGACAAGGCCAGCGACCGTGTGCTCGGCGTCCACATCGTCGGCTTCGGCGCCGGCGAGATGATCCACGAGGCGGCGGTGCTGATGGAGTTCGGCGGCTCGTCGGAAGACCTTGCCCGCACCTGCCACGCCCATCCGACAATGTCGGAAGCGGTGAAGGAGGCGGCACTGGCGACGTTCTTCAAGCCGATCCATATCTGAGCGGTTGAATCGCAGGCGACGGTGGCGATTGGCGAAAGCGGGGCTGATAGCCAATCTCCCCCCAAGTGGGGGAGATGTCCGGCAGGACAGAGAGGGGCGCGAAGGATCACCACAGACGGCTGCCATTCTGAACCACAGATGGATTCCAGGGTCTCCGCGATGTCGCTTCGCTCCTGCTCCGCGCTGGATGACGAAGATGAAGTTAGCCCATGGCTAATCGCAGCTCAGAGCATCGACGGCTGCTCCCCAAAAAAAACGGCCCGCCTTTCAGCGGACCGTTCATATATTAAATCAGCAGTCTGATCACTGAGCCGGGGCCGGTGCTGGTGCGGGAGCCGGAGCCGGGGCTGGCGCAGGGGCCGGAGCGGGTGCAGGTTCTGCCGGAGCGGGAGCCGGAGCGGGTGTCGCCGGAGCTGGCGCAGGAGCCGGTTCGGCTGGCTTCATCGGCTCGGCAGGTGCTGGGGCCGGAGCCGGTGTGCTGGCTGCGGGCGGTTCGGCAGGCGCAGGTGCCTCGCTACGTCTTCCAAAAACATAATAGGCGACAATTGCCAGGATAACGACGACCAGTGCAATCAGCCAGCCGCTGCCGCCGCCGCGTGGCCGTGCGGTACCCGGTGAGGTGAATGGGTCGTTCGGATTGGGTGTGTTCGCCATAAAAGTGTCCTCCGTGGATGAAAAACATCAAGTAATAGCCATCAACGTACAATCGTTGAATCGGTTTCACATTAGGCGTTGAAAACGCCGAAAACAGGGCAATTCTGATCCGGAATCGCTTGCAGGCATGCATTTCCACCGCGAAATGGGTTTCGATCGAGCCAAACCGAACCTTTTTCAGTTTCTTGGCACGAAGCGCGGCTGGTCCGCCGTCGCGCCACGAGTAAGGGCTGATCCCGCCTCGGCAATGATTCGGTGTGCAACTCCGCCGTGTCGTTCAGTTGACGGCGGTCACCGTATAGCCGGTCTTGCGGAAACCCTCGACCAAGCCTTGCGCTCCGGGAAGGTGCATGGCGCCGACCGCCATGAAGACATTGCCGTGGGCGAGGATCGGCGCTGCACGATCGACCATCACCTTGTTGCGGCTGGTGATCATGGTCTGCTCGAATTCGGCGTAACCCGATTGGTCGTCGACCTGTTCGGGGATGACGGCCCGAAACAGCGGTACATACATGCCAGTGTCGCCACGCCGGTAAAGCACGATCATGGTTTCGTTGACGTCGTTCACCTTGTCGCCAAGCTTCAGCGTATCGACCAGCCCCTTCAGGTGAAAGGCGATCGGCAGCGAAGCCATGGCGCGCAGCTGGTCGGCGATTGTCTCCAGCCCCTCGACCGATTTGCCCGAAGCCTCGGCGTCCTTGGCAAGCTTGACGTCGAGCACCGGCGCACCGCCAGCCTGGCGGGCGACTTCGCATACAGGTAGCGCCACCATCGCCGACAGCAACCAGGGTTTCATCTTGGCGACGGTCGCTGGCGGGATGCCACGCGCATCGAGCGCCTTGTTGACCACCGCCGCATCCTCCGGCGACAGCAGCGACGAAAGCGTCGTCTTGTCGGTGAACATCATCAGATCCGGGTCTTTCAGCAGTGCGGCCGTCATCTTCTGCTTGTCGAGCACTTCGGTGGTCTCGATGATGACGGTGCCAGCCGCATCGAATGCCTTCTGCGCGGCGGGTGGCAGCGTGGTGACGCGCGGGTCGGTAACGTGCATGGTGCCGAACAGGAAGGACGGTTTTTCACCCGATTTTTCGAGCTTCCACAGCAGGCCCTTGCCGTTCGGCGTCGCTGCCGCGTCTGCCTCGATCTTGCGGTAGGCAGCCGGGTCGTCCTTTTGCAGCGCGCTCAGCATATCGCTACCGGCGCAGGCCGAAGTCTCGGCGCGTGCCTTGCCCGCGGCGAGCAGCGCGACGATGAGGAAAGAGAGGAAAAACAGGGCGTTGAGCGCGACGAGCAGCTTCAGCGACATATGGGTCGCGCGGTCGGCGATGGCGATGAGGCGTTTCATGCCGCGGTTCTAAGCGCAAAAAGCGGCAAAACGGTTAATCGGCGCATCAAAATTGTTGCGAGATGGCCACCGACACATGCATCGATCACGCACGAGGATGAGCTGCTTCGTAAATCTCGAGCAGCCTGGCGGTGTCGACGCCGGTGTATATCTGGGTTGTCGACAGACTGGCGTGGCCGAGCAACTCCTGGATTGTGCGCAGGTCGCCGCCGCGCCCTAGCAGATGCGTGGCGAAGGAATGGCGCAACGCATGCGGCGTCGCCGTGTCGGGCAGGTTGAGCGCCGACCGCAGCTTGGCCATGTCGCGCTGGACGATCGCCGGGTTGAGCGGGCCGCCGCGGGCACCGCGAAACAGCAAGCCCTTGGGATCGAGATGCCAGGGACACAAGCGGCGGTATTCGGCAATCGCCCGCAGCGCCACCGGCAGCACCGGCACCAGCCGGGTCTTGCCACCCTTGCCGGTGACGCGCAGCACGGTATCACCAGGTGAGGAAAGATCGGCGCCCGACAGGCCGAGCGCCTCGGAGATCCGCAAGCCGGACCCATAGAGCAGGGTCAGCACGGCGGCGTTGCGCGCGGCAATCCACGGCTCCTCCGCCAGTTGGCCTTCCACCGAGACGACGTGTTTTGCATCGCTTGCGGTCAGCGGCTTGGGCAGCGATTTCGGCTGCCGCGGCGCGCGCAAGGCTGTCGCACCTGCCGCATTGGCGAGGCCGCGCCGTTCCAGGAAACGCAGCAGCGAGCGGATGCCGGCCAGCCCGCGCCCGAGCGTGCGGGCGCCGGCGCCCTCGGCACGGCGGGCAGCGAGAAAGCCGCGCAAATCGGCGGGGCGCAGATCGGCGATGTCGGAAATGCCGGGCGAGCCGCCGCAATGGCCGGTCAGGAAATGCAGGAACTGGCGCGTGTCGCGCTCATAGGCCTCGACGGTTTCGGGCGATAGCCGGCGTTCGCGCGCCAGCATCTTCAGCCAGGCCTCGCGCGCCGCCTGCAGGTCGGGTTTTGCCGGTATGAGGAATTCCTGCATTGCACTCTTCCCGTTCCCCGCCATCTTCCGGCACGCGGGTTAGGAAGCGGTGAAGAGCGGCGTCATTGAAATGACGACGGGCTGGGGTTAGAGCAAGGCAAAGGATTTTCCGCAGATGATCAAGCCGCAAAACCCCGTCCAGATGGCCGTGATCGGTGCCGCGCATGGCATCAAGGGCGAATTGCGCGTCAAGAGCTTTACCGGCGACCCGCTGGCGCTGGCCGATTACGGTCCGCTCTACGCCAGGGATGGCCGCGCCTTCCAGATCGTCGACATCAGGCCCGCCAACACCGTGGTGGTGGTGCGGTTCAAAGGCGTCAACGACCGCAATGCCGCCGAGGCGCTGGCCGGCACCGAATTGTTCGTAGATCGTTCGGTGTTGCCCGATGAGGGCGAAGAGGATGAATTCTACCATGCCGACCTCGTCGGACTGGAGGTCAAGGACGACACCGGTGCGGTCGTCGGCAAGGTCGTCGCCGTGCACAATTTCGGCGGCGGCGACATTCTCGACGTGACGCTGGCGGGGCGCAAAGGCGTGCTCATCCCGTTCACGCAGGCCGCCGTTCCGGAAGTGTCGATCGCCGGCGGCTTTGTCCGCGTTGATCCAGCCGCCGCGGGGTTGGTCGAGGACGAGGACGGCGAGCCTGCCGCTGACGACGGTTTCGACCCCAAGGGCAGGCCGCGCGGGCCGAGGGACGCCGGAGGCAACCGGTGAGTTTTTCGGCTTCGGTGCTGACGCTCTATCCCGAGATGTTTCCCGGCGCGCTTGGCCTGTCGCTGGCCGGTCGCGCGCTCGAGACCGGCATTTGGTCGCTCGAAACGATCCAGATCCGCGACTTTGCCAGCGATCGTCACCGTACCGTCGATGACACGCCGGCCGGCGGCGGCGCCGGCATGGTGATGCGGGCAGACGTGCTGGCCAGCGCCATTGACCATGCCTCGCCGGCAGCCGATCCACGTCCGCGCCTGCTGATGAGCCCGCGCGGCAAGCCGCTGACGCAGGCACGCGTGCGCGAGCTCGCCGCTGGGCCGGGTGCGGTGATCGTCTGCGGCCGCTTCGAAGGCGTCGACCAGCGGGTCATCGAGGCGCGCGGCCTCGAGGAAGTTTCGATCGGCGACTTCATCCTGTCCGGCGGCGAGCCGGCGGCACTCGTGCTGCTCGACGCCGTGGTGCGCCTGCTGCCCGGCGTCATGGGCAATGCGGTATCGGGCGAGGAAGAGAGCTTTGAAAACGGCCTGCTCGAACATCCGCATTATACGCGGCCGCAGGAGTTCGAGGGCCGGCCGATTCCCGAAGTGCTGATTTCGGGCAATCACAGGAAGATCGCGGCGTGGCGGCGGGCCGAAGCGGAGAGGCTGACGAAGGAGCGACGGCCGGATCTTTCAGCCGCTCAGCCCTTATCGAAATAGTAGAAAGCCAGGAAGAGGCCGACGGCGATGACGAAGCCGCGCACCGCGTTCTGCGGCACGCGCCTGGCGATCCAGACGCCGGCATAGCCGCCCAGCGCGCCACCCGGGATCATGATGATCGCCTGCAGCCAGGCAATGACGCCGCCCGAGACGAAGACGAGGATGGCAACAGCAGCGATGACCACGGCCAGCATGTTCTTCAGTGCGTTCAGCCGGTGATAGTCGCCGGACTGGGTGAGACCGAGCGTCGCCAGCATCATGACGCCCATGCCGGCGCCGAAGAAGCCGCCATAGACGGCGGTGGCGAACTGCGCCAGCGACCCGACCAGCGAACCCACCGCGGCCTCATGCTCCGGCTTGGGCGCCGGCTTCAGCCATGGCCCGGCAGCGAACAATGCGGTTGCCGCCAGCAGCAGCCACGGCACCAAGGCGCGGAACGACGGGTTGTCGAGCCCTAGAAGGATGAGCGCGCCAGACAGCGCACCGAGAGCCGAAATGAGGCTGAGCAGCAGTGCGCCACGCCAGAAATGCTTGATGTCGTGCCAATAGGCGAGCGTCGAGGTGATGTAGCCAGGAAATTGCGTCACCGACGATGTCGCATTGGCGACGATCGGCGGCAGGCCGGCCAGGGTCATGGCGCCAAAGGTTATGAACGTGCCGCCGCCGGCAACGGCATTGACCGCGCCTGATAGAAAGCCGGCGAGAAAGAGCAAGACCGCGTCCAAGATTGGCATGAGGGGTGTCGTCGCTGGAGGAAAATGCCTGTCTTCCGGCTTAGGAAGCTTGACGCGCGGGCGCAACCCCCTGGACCACAAGCGATCACGGGATTGCCACAGCGGGCGCCAGCCCAAGAAGCAGCGCAAAAAAGAAACGGCCCAAAAAAGAAACGGCGAAGACGTGACAAAGCGCCGAAATAGCTGTATGTGCGCGCCGAACCGGAAGAAAAATCTGCCAAGAGCGATCTTCTGGCCCGTCAACAATGACGGTGTAGTCGCCCCTGCCCGATGTTCTCGAACAGACGTTCTCGAACGAAGGGCATAGCCGAGCGGTCGATGCGACTGCAAGGCGAGTGTCGGGCGCTCTGACTGTGGGAAGAACAAGAAGTGGATTTTTGAGATGGACATCCTCCGTCAGCTCGAGGCCGAGCAGGCCGCCAAGATCGAAGCCAAGCGCAAGCTCCCCGAATTCCAGCCCGGCGACACCGTGCGCGTCCAGGTCCGCGTGACCGAAGGCACCCGCACCCGCGTGCAGGCCTATGAGGGCGTCGTCATCGCCCGCGCCGGTGCCGGTTTCCAGGAGAGCTTCACCGTCCGCAAGATTTCCTACGGCGAAGGCGTCGAGCGTGTGTTCCCGGTCTATTCGCCAATGGTCGAGGGCGTCGAGATCGTGCGCCGCGGCAAGGTGCGTCGCGCCAAGCTGTACTATTTGCGTGACCGTCGCGGCAAGTCGGCCCGCATTTCGGAAAACACCGGTGTGCGCGCCCGCAAGCTCAACGACGAAGAGCGCGATGCGCTGAACGCCGAGAAGGCGCGCATCGAGGCCGAGAAAGTGGCCGCCGCCCAGGCGCTGGCCGCCGAGAAGGCCGCGCAGGACGCCGCCGAGAAGAAGGCCGCCGACGAGGCCGCCAAGGCCGCGGAAGCAGCTGCCGCCGAATAAGGCTCTTCAAGAACGTATTTTCGGAAAGGCGGCTTCGGCCGCCTTTTTGTTTCGCGAGGCGGATTCTATTTTGCCGGGCTGCGTCGGCCGCAATCGATACGGATCGTGCGTAATGCCGCCGTTGAAAGCATTGGAATCCATTTTCGTGCCGAGTGGCGCATCGGAGCGGCTTGCAAGGCGCCTGCGGAAAGCTAAAGTCGGCGCCGGATTTCCTGCATGCCTCGGTCGATCGAGGCGGTTCAGTTCCTGGGGAGCATAGTCATGATCAATTCGAAACTGCTGCTGGCCGGCCTGCTGGCTTGCCTTCTCGTGCCTGTCGCGGCTCTGGCGCAGGCGCTGCCCGACCTCGGCGGCAAGAAGGTGGTGGTGGTGACCGAAAACGCCTATCCGCCGCTGCAGTTCATCGATGCCAAGACCGGCAAGCAGATCGGTTGGGAATATGACGCGATGAACGAGATCGCCAAACGGCTGAATTTCAAGGTCGAGTACCAGAATACCTCTTGGGACGCGATGATCCAGGCGGTTTCCGACAATCAGTACAACATCGGCATGACCGGCATCACCATCAAGGACGACCGCAAGCAGAAGGTCGATTTCTCCGATCCGTATATGCGCTCGGAACAGTTCATGCTGGTGCGCGGCGACGAGAAGCGCTTCACCGATGCCAAGACGTTCGCCGCCTTCAAGGACGGGCTGATCGGCGCGCAGGCCGGCACGACGCCCTTCTACACCGCCGTCTACAGCGTGCTCGACCGCAACGAGCAGAACCCGCGCATCAAGCTGTTCGAGACATTCGGCGCGACGGTGCAGGCGCTGAAGGCCGGCGACGTCGACGTCGTGCTCACCGACGGCACTGCCGGCAAGGGCTATGTCGATGCGTCCAATGGCGGCCTTAAGCTGATCGGCGGCCCGCTCGGCACCGAGGATTTCGGTTTCATCTTCCCCAAGGGCTCCGACCTGGTGAAGCCGGTCAACGCGGCAATCGCCGCGCTCAAGGCCGACGGTACGCTCGACGCGCTCAACAAGAAGTGGTTCCTCGACTACAAGATGGGGCAGTAGGCCCGCTTGTTGCGCGCATTTCATGACGATTGTGCGCGGGAACTTGCGCTGACTCTGCGCTCGTACACCCCCCTCTGTCCTGCCGGACATCTCCCCCTCAAGGGGGGAGATCGGATTTCGCATCGGCTTTCGCCAATTTTCAGTGTTGCAGAACGGGCCGCGAGGTCAAAGCTGCCGATCTCCCCCTGGAGGGGGAGATCGCCGGCAGGCCAGAGGGGGGTGTGACAGAACGCTGCCTTCGTGACTCTGTTATCGGTACCGCTTGATGCCGTCGGCGCCTCCCGCCTCAGCCAAATCCGACTTCCCGTGGTGGCTTGCCGTGGCCGTGGCGATCGCCTTGGTCGCCGCCATCTTCATCGCTGCCAGCGACCTCTATGCCCAGGTCTTCGCAACCGTCGCCAAGGGCATCGGCGTCACCATCTTCGTCACGGTGGTCGCCTTCGCGCTGGCTTGCGCGATCGGCCTCGGCGTCGCGCTGATGGGCCTGTCGGGCTCACGCTGGCTCAGCCAGATCGGCCGCTTCTACGTCGAGATCATCCGCGGCGTGCCGATGCTGGTGCTGTTGTTCTGGATCGCCTTTGCCGGGGCGCCGGCCTTCGTCGCGGCATGGAACGCGCTGACGGCGCCGCTGCAAAGCGCCGGCCTCTTCGGTGAGCTGCTGGTACGCGACGTGTCGTTGCTTTGGCGCGCCGTCATGGCGCTGACCATCGGCTATTCCGCCTTCATCTCGGAGGTGTTCCGCGCCGGTATCCAGGCGGTCGAGAAGGGGCAGATCGAGGCGGCCAAGGCGCTCGGGCTGACGCGCACCCAGCGCTTCCGGCTGGTGATCTTTCCGCAGGCGATCCGCACCATCCTGCCGCCGCTCGGCAATGATTTCGTCGCCATGGTCAAGGATTCCTCGCTGGTCTCGGTGCTCGGCGTCGCCGACATCACCCAGATGGGCAAGATCTACGCCGCCGGCTCGTTCCGCTTCTTCGAAACCTATTCGATCGTCGCCTATATCTATCTCATCCTGACCGTCGGCCTGTCGTTGGCCTTGCGGGCGCTGGAGAAGCGGCTCCGCAACCAGCATGGGGAATAGAAGGCAGGCGAAAACGGCGCTACCATCGAGCGGACGCGACCGGGGAGGACCCATGATCATCGACAAAGCCAATGCGGCGCTGGAAGCGGTCTATACGGCCGACACGCCTGAGGCGCTCGCCAAGGCCTATGCGCAATGGGCCGCGACCTATGACGGCGAAACCGCGGCGCTCGGCTATCTCCTGCCGTTCCTGATCACCGCCTGGGTGGCGCGGCATGTGCCGGCGGGCGAAGGGCCGCTGCTCGACGCCGGTTGCGGCACCGGCCTGTCGGGGCCGTCCCTGAAGGCACTCGGCTACCACGATATTGCCGGGCTCGACCTGTCGCAGGACATGCTGAAAATCGCCGGCAGCCGGCAGGCCTACAGCGAGCTGAAACAGGCGATGCTCGGCGGGCCATTGCCTTGGGCGGACGGGTACTTCCGCGCCTTTTTCTCGACCGGCGTGTTCACCATCAGCCACGCACCGGCGTCGGGCCTGCATGAACTGGTACGCATCACCAGGACGGGCGGCCACGCCATCTTCACGGTCCGCGACCAGGTTTTTGAAAGCGGCGGGTTTCAAGCCGTGTTTGGCGAACTGGAGCAGGCGAAAAAATGGCGGCCGGTCGAGGAGAGCCCGTGGTTCCGCTGCTACGCAATCGCCGAGCCCGACGCGCTGGTGAAGACCTTCGTGTTCGAGGTGCTATGAAGCGCCTGCGAAGGCAGACGCGATTGCTGAAAAGCCAAAACATTGATATGAGCAGCGCCATGGAAGAGCTTTTTGGCGATCCGGCCTATAAAGGTTTCGTGCTGCAGGACAGGAAACGCCTGCCGTCGCGATTTTCCGCGCGCGTCTGCGGGGCGCTGACCAGCCGACTTCGCTAGGGCAGACTCGCCAGGCTGTTTCGCCGGTCCGACCGGCGTCGTTTTCCCTTTTTAAATCGACGGATTTACGCAAATGAGCGCACCGCGCACCCTCTACGACAAGATTTTCGACGACCATGTTGTCGACCGCCAGGACGACGGCACCTGCCTGCTCTATATCGACCGCCATCTGGTCCACGAAGTCACCAGCCCGCAGGCTTTCGAAGGCCTGCGCATAACCGGCCGCAAGGTTCGGCATCCGGAAAAGACGCTGGCCGTGGTCGACCACAATGTGTCGACTTCGCCGGAGCGAAAGTTCGGCATCAAGAACGAGGAAAGCCGCATCCAGGTCGAAGCGCTGGCCAAAAACGCCAAGGATTTCGGCGTCGAATATTATTCCGAGAAGGATATCCGCCAGGGCATCGTCCACATCATCGGGCCGGAGCAAGGCTTTACGCTGCCCGGCATGACCATCGTCTGCGGCGACAGCCACACCTCGACGCATGGCGCGTTCGGGGCGCTGGCGCATGGCATCGGCACCTCTGAAGTCGAGCATGTGCTGGCGACGCAGACGCTGATCCAGCGCAAGGCCAAGAACATGCTGGTGCGCGTCGACGGCGCACTGCCGGAAGGCGTCACCGCCAAGGACATCATCCTCGCCATTATCGGCGAGATCGGCACGGCCGGCGGCACCGGCTATGTCATCGAATATGCCGGCGAGGCAATCCGTGCGCTGTCGATGGAAGGCCGCATGACGATCTGCAACATGTCGATCGAAGCCGGCGCGCGCGCCGGCCTGATCGCGCCCGACGAAACCACCTTCGCCTATGTCAAGGACAAGCCGCGCGCCCCCAAGGGCGAAGCCTGGGACGCCGCGCTCGCCTACTGGAAGACGCTGCAGTCCGACGAAGGCGCGCATTTCGACAAGGTGGTCGTGCTCGACGCGGCAAAGCTGCCGCCGATCGTCTCCTGGGGCTCCTCGCCCGAGGACGTGGTCTCGGTGCAAGGCATCGTGCCGAACCCGGACGACATCACTGATGAGAACAAGCGCACCTCCAAGCAGCGCGCACTCGACTATATGGGCCTGAAGCCGGGCACCAAGATCACCGATATCGAACTCGATCGCGTCTTCATCGGCTCCTGCACCAATGGGCGCATCGAGGATCTGCGCGCCGCCGCCAAGGTGATCGAGGGCAAGAAGGTCAATCCGCGGGTCAGTGCGATGATCGTGCCGGGCTCCGGCCTGGTCAAGGAACAGGCAGAGGCCGAAGGCCTCGACAAGATCTTTGTCGCCGCCGGCTTTGACTGGCGTGAGCCGGGCTGCTCGATGTGCCTTGCCATGAACGACGACCGGCTGAAGCCGCATGAGCGCTGCGCCTCGACCTCGAATCGCAATTTCGAGGGGCGCCAAGGCTTCAAGGGCCGGACGCATCTGGTGTCGCCGGCAATGGCCGCGGCGGCGGCGATCGCCGGCCATTTCGTCGACATCCGCGAGTGGAAATAGGGCAGGCGCGCGCAGTCGGATATGAGGAGCCCGAGCCGCAATGCGGTTCGGGCATTCTTCAGTCGGGCCGCCTGACGAATTCGTGGAATCCCTCACGGCGGCCGGGTTGGTCCTTTGCGACGACCAGCGCCAATTGGCGCTCGTCGAAGAGTTTGAACCATTCGTCCCATTCGACCAGTTCGTAGCCGCCGGCATTGACCGGGCGTTCGGCCTCATCCTGGTCCTGGTAGGCATGCTGGCCGAAGACCAGCCTCAGCATGGGCTGCGTTCCGGCTTCGGGCGACACGTCGACGATCGCCGGAAAGCCGGCGCGTGCCGCGGCCCATGAGCGAATTGCATCGTGATCGGTCAGCATGATCGTGTCGGCCATCGGAGCGTCTCCTGGTTGCCGTCGTGAAACGCCGCTCGCCGTTCGCGGTTCCGCCCAGCGGCTTTGTCGACGTACCTGTCGTATATTCGCTTTCGCTTAACCGCTTGTTTGGGCTTCCGCTCTAAAGTCCTCCAAGGGGAAGCGAGGGGAAATTACAGCGCTTGGACACCGGCCTGCTCATAGCGCTGCTCAATCCAGGCATCGCCCTCACACTCGGCGCGGCATTTCTCGTGCTGTGGTTCTATCAGCGCCACCGTCCCTATCTGGCTGTGCTGGCGGCGGGCTACTCGGCCTCGGCCGCAGGCTTCCTGCTCCAGTATTTCACGCTGCCGGTCGGCATGGCACCGACCAAGCTCATCTCGATCCTGTGCTTCACCTTCGCCACCTGCTGTCTCGCCGGCGCGGTCATTGCGCGCTATGGGCGGCGCGTGCCTTACCCGGCGGTCGGCATTCTGGCCTGCGGCGGCCTGGCCGCGTTCTCGTGGTTTCTTTTTGCCCGGCCGGATCTCACCTGGCGCATCCTTGCCATCAATTTCAGCTTCGGCGGCATCAGCCTGGTTGTCGCCGCCGAGTTGCGCGTGGTGCGCAACAACGGCCCGACAGAAATGATCCTGTTCGTGCTGTCGCTGCTTTCCGGCCTGAACTTCCTGGCGCGGACGCTTGCCGTCGTCATCGCGCATGGGCCGTTCACCAGCTATGAAGGGCTTTACTCCTCGTCCTACTGGACGACGGCTCTGCTGTCGCATGCATTGCTGTCGCTGCTTATTGCGCTTTGCCTGTTCGGCGCCGCCGCGCTCGATGTGATGAAGGCCCTGAAGACCGAAACCCTGACAGACCCGCTGTCGGGCCTGCTCAACCGCCGCGGCTTCGAGGAGCGCGCCATGCTTGTCCTGCAGCACTGTGCCACGGCGCAATTGCCGGTTGCGCTGGTGCTTGCCGATCTCGATCATTTCAAGGCGCTCAACGATCAGCATGGCCACGCGGCCGGCGATCGCGTCATCGCCGACTTCGCTGCCAAGCTTCTGTCGGCTGCAGGTACGCGCGGCGTTGCCGGCCGTATCGGCGGCGAAGAGTTCGCCGTGCTGTTGCCGCTCAGCGACCTTGGCGCGGCAAGACTGTTTGCCGAAGCCATTCGCACGGTCTATTCGGCGGGCAGAATCGACGGACTTCCGCCCGACACAAGAGTGACCGCGAGCTTCGGCGTGGCCGCCCGCACCAGCGACGAAGGGCTGGACCCGCTGATGCGCCGCGCCGACGAAGCGCTCTACAAAGCCAAAAGGAGTGGCCGCGACAGCGTATACCTGTCCTATCAGCGGCCTGAAACGGTCGTCCTTCCCAATCGGACCAGTGCTGGCTGAGCGTCAGCGGCGGCTTCGAATTAACGTCTTTTTCGCGCGTTGGTGATTTGCTGTTCGGGGGGGTGCCAAAACGCCATGGGCAGCGCTAATTTCATCCTGATGATCAACTTGTTCGTTGCCGGGCTGCTGGCGGCGGCCTTCATGACGATCGCGGTCTATGACGCCGGCCGGGTGTCGGCACGCTGGCTGGCGTTCGGCTATGTGCTCGGCACGGCTTATTTCGGGATCGAGTTCAGCATTCCTGCCTTCGACAATGCGCGCCCCGTGGTTGTCGCCGCCTTTGCCGCCTTCCTTGGCGCTACCGTCGCCTTCAATGGCGGGCTTGCCCATAAATACCGCGTTTCGCCGCCTTGGCCGCCGATGCTGTTCTTCCTGGTCTTCGCCACCCTCGCGGTCTACTTCGTGCAGGACCTGCCACGCCAATCCTTTGTGCGAATGGCGGCCTACCAGCTTCCCTATGCGGCCATGCAGTTCACCGGGCTGGCGATCGTCTTGTCGTCCAGGCAAAGACGCGAGCGGCTCGACTATATGCTGATGGCTGTCCTGGCGGCCAGCACCTTGCAGTTCGCCAGCAAACCCTTCATCGCCCATGCGCTTGGTGGCTGGGGCGCCAACCCGCAATCTTATGCGCAGACCAGCTATGCGTTGGTGTCGCAGTCGGTCGGCACCGTGTTCGGCCTGGCGCTTGCGCTGGTGACATTGGCTATCCTGGTCCGCGACGTGCTCGCCGAGGCGACGTCGAAATCGGAAACCGACACGCTTTCGCGGCTGCTCAACCGTGGCGGCTTCGAGCGCCATGCCGAGATCGCACTGCGTGACGCCATGCGGCGCGCCGTTCCGGCGGCACTGGTCATTGCCGATCTCGACCATTTCAAGCGCATCAACGATACTTACGGCCACGCGTCGGGCGATCGGGTCATCGAGACCTTTGCCGGTTTTCTCCGCGATGCCGCGGCCGACCATCATGTCGCCGGCCGCATCGGCGGCGAGGAATTCGCTATTTTCCTGCCGGGGACCAATCTAGCCGCCGCCCGGCTCTTTGCCGAGGGCACGCGTAGCGCCTTCGGTGCCACGCCGATCGACTGCCTGCCCGCGGATCACCGCTGCAGCGCCAGCTTCGGCGTTGCCGAGCTTGGTCCGGGCGAAAGCTTTTCCGACCTGCTGCGGCGCGCCGACAAAGCGCTCTATCAGGCGAAGGGCAGCGGTCGCGATTGCGTGCGTGTCTCGGTGGGGCCGGCTGTTGCCCTGCCGGCGCCGTCAACCAAGGGCGGCGTGGCCGTCAGCGGCAGGGGCTGAGCTCCGGCATTTCGCCGTCGGAGAGGCCGTACATATAGCTGCGGCCCTTGACGAAAACCGGCGGCCTATAGCAGTCGCCGCCGCGGACATCGTCCGATTCGTTTTCGTAGATCACGTCGGGCTGGCCGGCGCTGGTGTAGTCGGACAATTCCTTGGCCAGCTTGCCCTCGCCAACGAGGATACGCTTGTAGCCGGCGGCGCTGTCGATGACGAGATTGCCGAAGGAATCGGCATAGACGCGGTCATGATGGCGCGTCCCGGCGAATGCCGGTGCGACGACGCCGACGGCGAGCGCCGCCAATAGGAACCAGGGAAGGCGCGATCCTGCTGAATTCGAATGCATGGCGTGCTGCTCCATTGCTAAGAGGCAAGCCTCCTCGAATCAGAAATTAACCTTTTATTAACCTTTGTTAAGAGGGCAACCGCAGCAGGGGCGAGGTCTCGGAAAATATGGTTAATACTCGATCGCCCACCGGCCATCATTCGGCCACGCCTTGTTCCCACCATCCCCAGCATCGGGCGCGACTCAAAAAGCATGAAATCCGGTGGCTTGCCGGAGCATCGCGGCGGGCTCGATACGCGGTGGGGAAAGCAGCAAATGAGATTACGCCGCACGTTTCGGATGGCGCTGGCCATTCCGCCGCTGCTGGCTGCAGCCGCCTGCGCGCCGCAGACCAGCGCGCCCAAGCTCAGCAACACGGCCGCCGCTTCCGTGTCGCTTGCTCCCGCCGCTAGCGAACCGACGGCACCGCAGCCGCGCACAGCTACTTACAACTGCGCCGACGGTAGCGTGATGACCATCGAGAATCTCGGCACGTCGGTGCGCGTCCTCGGCCAGAACGGCGCCAGCGCCGAGCTGCCGGCGTCACCGGCCAATCAGACCAGCCGTTACGGCGAGGCGCATGACGCAATCGTGATCGATGGGCGTGAGGCGCTGGTGATGAAGGGCGGTGCATCACCGCTGGCCTGCAAGCGCTGATCCGCCCCTTGCGCCAGCCATATTTTGCAGTGCGGCGACATTGTGCCGGCGCAAGGCGACAGCCCTAATCGATTGAAGCTGAAAGCCTCGCTTTCATCAGACTAAATTACGTTTTCGAAACGGTTTTCCGGCTTTGACGCGGTGCAAAAAGAGCATTAGAAACCGGCTGTCCGAAGTCGCAACCGGAAGCGGTAATGCCGCATTCCCACCTGAGGCTCCAGAGACGCCGAACTGGGGGAGCCATGAGCAAATCACCAGCCACCCGCGAATTTGCCAGACGTGAACGGCCGCTTTCGCCGCATCTGACCGTCTATCGGCCGCCGATCACCATGACGATGTCGATCGTCCACCGCATCACCGGCGGGGCGCTCTATTTCGGCACGCTGCTGGTCGCGCTGTGGCTGATGGCGGCGGCGAGCTCGGAGGCGACCTTCAATGCCGTCAACTGGGCCTTCGGCTCGTGGCTGGGACGGCTGGTGCTGTTCGGCTACAGCTGGGCGCTGATGCACCACATGCTGGGCGGTGTGCGCCATCTTATCTGGGACACTGGGGCAGGGCTGGAAAAGCATACCGCATCGAGGATCGCCTGGGCGACGCTTGCCGGCTCGGTCACGCTGACGCTGCTGATCTGGATCGCCGGCTACATGGCGCGGGGAGCCTGACATGAACGGCAAGAACACCGACATGCGCACGCCGCTGGCCAAGGTCCGCGGCCTCGGTTCCGCCCGCGAGGGCACCGGCCATTTCTGGCGCCAGCGGCTGACGGCGATCTCCAACATCCCGCTGGTCCTGTTCTTCGTCGGCTTCCTGATCGCACTCAACGGCGCCAGCTATCTCGAGGTGCGCGCCGCACTTGCCAATCCGTTCGTTGCACTGGTGCTGGCGCTGGTGCTGTTGTCGGTGCTCTACCACATGCGGCTCGGCATGCAGGCGATCATCGAAGACTATGTGCATGGCGAAGGCACCAGGCTGGCGCTGCTCGCCCTCAACACATTCTTTCCCGTAGTCGTCGGCGTCGCTTCGGTCTTCGCCCTGCTTAAACTGGCATTTGGAGGCTGATTTTTTGGCCAAGGACGCGAAGAACGCCAACACGGCTTCCGCCTATAGCTATGTCGATCACAAATTCGACGTCGTGGTCGTCGGCGCCGGCGGCGCCGGCCTGCGCGCCGCGCTCGGCATGGCCGAACAGGGCCTGCGCACCGCCTGCATCACCAAAGTGTTCCCGACGCGCTCGCATACGGTTGCGGCGCAGGGCGGCATCGCCGCCTCGCTCGCCAATATGGGTCCCGACAACTGGCAGTGGCATCTCTTCGACACCGTCAAAGGCTCAGATTGGCTGGGCGACACCGACGCTCAAGAATACATGGTGCGCGAAGCGCCGGCGGCGGTCTACGAGCTCGAGCACTACGGCGTTCCCTTCAGCCGCACCGAGGACGGGAAAATCTACCAGCGGCCGTTCGGCGGCATGATGATGAATTTCGGCGAGGGGCCGCCGGTGCAGCGCACCTGTGCGGCCGCCGACCGCACCGGCCACGCCATGCTGCACACGCTCTACGGCCAGTCGCTGAAGCACAATGCGCAGTTCTTCATCGAGTATTTCGCGCTCGACTTGATCATGGAGCCGGACGGCACCTGCACCGGTGTCGTCGCCTGGAACCTCGACGATGGCACCATCCACCGTTTTTCGGCCAAAATGGTGGTGCTGGCGACCGGCGGCTATGGCCGCGCCTATTTCTCGGCCACCTCGGCGCATACCTGCACCGGCGATGGCGGCGGCATGGCCGCACGCGCAGGCCTGCCGCTGCAGGATATGGAGTTCGTGCAGTTCCACCCGACCGGCATATACGGCGCCGGCTGCCTGATCACCGAGGGCGCGCGCGGCGAGGGCGGCTATCTCGTCAATTCCGAGGGCGAGCGCTTCATGGAGCGCTACGCGCCGTCAGCCAAGGATCTGGCTTCGCGCGACGTGGTCTCGCGCTGCATGACGCTGGAAATTCGCGAGGGCCGCGGCGTCGGCCCGAAGAAGGATCACATTTTCCTGCATCTCGACCATCTCGACCCGGCCGTTCTGCACGAGAGGCTTCCAGGTATTTCGGAATCGGCAAAGATCTTTGCCGGCGTCGACCTGACCAAGGAGCCGATCCCGGTGCTGCCGACGGTCCACTACAATATGGGCGGCGTGCCGACCAATTACTGGGGCGAGGTGCTGAATCCGACGGCGTCGAATCCGGACCAGGTGTCGCCCGGGCTGATGGCGGTCGGCGAAGCCGGCTGCGCCTCGGTGCACGGTGCTAACCGGCTGGGCTCCAACTCGCTGATCGACCTGGTGGTGTTCGGCCGTGCGGCGGCAATCCGGGCCGGCCAGGTGATCGACCGCACATCGGCGATCCCTTCGCCCAACGAGGCCGCCGTCGAAAAGATCATGGACCGCTTCGACCGGCTGCGTCACGCCAACGGCTCGACGCCGACAGCGGTTTTGCGCGAAAAGATGCAGAAGGCGATGCAGGAGGACGCGGCGGTGTTCCGCACCCAGGAATCGCTGGAAAGCGGCTGCAGGCGCATTTCGCAGATCTGGGGTGAACTCGGCGACGTCAAGGTGTTTGACCGCTCGATGATCTGGAACTCCGACCTGGTCGAGACGCTGGAGCTGGAAAACCTGATGGCCAACGCCATCACCACCGTCTACGGCGCCGAGGCGCGCAAGGAAAGCCGCGGCGCGCACGCGCGGGAGGACTTTTCGGCCCGCGACGACGCCAACTGGCGCAAGCATACGCTGGCTCGGCTCAACGAGGCCGGCGAGGTGGCGCTCACCTACCGGCCGGTGCACACCGAAACGCTGCTTAAGGAAGCAGACGGCGGCATCAACCCGGCCAAGATCGCGCCAAAGGCCAGGGTGTATTGAGGTCATGATGAAACATCTGATCGCCTTGGCATTTCTGGTTGGCGTCGGAGTGCACTCGGCGTCTGCCGAGACGGTCTATATCTATGACAACGCTGACAAAATCTCGAAAATGGTGAATGATATTCCCGTTTGGAAAGATGCCGCCACGGCCCAATCGTCAAGTCGAAATTTTTATTCCAAGAACGTCGGGCACATCAGATGTCTGGCAAGGCCTCCGGCCAGTGGCGCACTAAAGCAAATCGGGAAAGCATTTGAAGTGCGCGTATATGCCCGCTGTACCGGCTTCGTGAACGCCCTCTACGTTCATACGGAGAAGTAGAATGGCGTCGGCGGCAGCAGGATATTCCGGCACGCCTCTTCCGGCCAAGCTCGGCCTGAAGGACGGGATGACCGCGGCCTTCATCGCGCTGCCGGCGGAACTGGACGATCTGGCCGACGCCGTCGGTTTTGCCGGTGTCGACCGGCTGGCCGACTGGTCGGCGATTTCTGGCATTCGCCGGAAATATGATGCCGTTCACGCCTTCACCAGGCAGCGTGTCGAGATCGAGGACCGTCTCGGCGACGTCGAAGCGGCGATCAAGCGGGACGGCATGGTCTGGGTGTCATGGCCGAAGAAGGCATCGAAAGTGCCGACCGACGTCACCGACGACGTTATCCGCACAGAGGCGCTGAAGCTCGACCTCGTCGACGTCAAGGTCGCCGCCGTGAACGAGATCTGGTCCGGGCTGAAGCTCGTCATCCGAAAGGACCTGAGGTAATGGTCGAACTCACGCTTCCGAAAAACTCGAAGATCATGGCCGGAAAAACCTGGCCGAAGCCGGAGGGCGCGACCAATCTGCGCGAATACCGCATCTACCGCTGGTCGCCGGACGATGACGAGAACCCGCGCATGGATACGTATTTCGTCGACATGGACGATTGCGGGCCGATGGTGCTCGACGCGCTGCTCTGGATCAAGAACAAGATCGACCCGACGCTGACGCTGCGCCGCTCCTGCCGCGAAGGCATTTGCGGCTCGTGCGCCATGAACATCGACGGGTCGAACACGCTGGCCTGCACCAAGGGCTGCGACGACATTTCCGGCGCGATCAAGGTCTATCCGCTGCCGCACATGGCTGTGGTCAAGGACCTGGTGCCCGACCTCACCAATTTCTACGCCCAGCACGCCTCGATCGAGCCGTGGCTGAAGACGGTGTCGCCCGAGCCGGCCAAGGAATGGCTGCAGAGCCATGAGGACCGCGAAAAGCTCGACGGGCTCTACGAGTGCATATTGTGCGCCTGCTGCTCGACCTCCTGCCCGAGCTACTGGTGGAACGGCGAGCGCTATCTCGGCCCGGCGACGCTGCTGCAGGCCTATCGCTGGCTGATCGATTCCAGGGACGAGGCGACGGGCGAGCGGCTCGACAATCTCGAAGACCCGTTCCGGCTCTATCGCTGCCACACCATCATGAACTGCGCCCAGACTTGCCCCAAAGGGCTCAACCCGGCCAAGGCGATCGCCGAGATCAAGAAGATGATGGTGGAGCGACGGGTGTAGGCGGCGGGCGAGTTGCAGCCGAGATCGTCTCGTCCGCAGCGATCCTTCGCGCCCCCCTCTGTCCTGCCGGACATCTCCCCCTCAAGGGGGGAGATTAGCAGCTTGGAGGACAGCGCCCTTTCTGCAGCCTTGAAAAGTGGCGAAGCGGTGATGACAGCCAATCTCCCCACTAGAGGGGGAGATGTCCGGCAGGACAGAGGGGGGCGCTGTCCCGCCGAGTTCGAAAGGATAGCAAACTTATGACCGATATCGACCTTCCCATCCTCTCTCCCATCGAAGCCCGCGTGCTCGGCTGCCTTATCGAGAAGAAGGAGCTGACGCCGGACGTCTATCCGCTGACGCTCAATGCGGCACATGCGGCGGCCAACCAGAAGACGGCGCGCGAGCCGGTGATGTCGGTCGAACTTGGCGAGGTCAGAAGAGCGCTTGGCCAGCTCGAGCAGAAGGGCCTAGTCAGGCAGGTGTTCGCGTCGCGCGTCGAGCGCTACGAGCATGTGGTGGCGCAGCGCTTTTCCCTGACCTCGGCGCAGATCGCGCTGCTCGGCCTGTTGCTGCTGCGCGGCCCGCAGACGGCCTATGAATTGCTGGCGCGAAGCGAGCGCATGGCGCGGCTGCCGTCGATCGACGAGCTTCGCGGCAATCTCGATCTGCTGATCGGCCGCCGGCCACCGCTGGTGCAGCAGATCGATCGCGGCCCAGGCCAGCGCGAGGATCGCTATGTCCATCTGCTCAGCGGGTCGCCGCAGCTGTCGGCTGCCGCAGCGCCCCTGCAGTCGTCCTCGCCGGCGTCGGATCTGGAGACGCGCGTGCAGGCCCTCGAGGAACAGGTCGCGGCATTGCGCGCCCGTCTCGACGCACTGTCCGGCGATGGGCGATAAGGATTTTCGAGACGTCGGGGACGGCCCCTCAGGTAACGTGTTCGTTGCCTACTTT
This sequence comes from Mesorhizobium sp. M0019, assembly GCF_040323975.1. Lineage (NCBI taxonomy): Bacteria > Pseudomonadati > Pseudomonadota > Alphaproteobacteria > Hyphomicrobiales > Phyllobacteriaceae > Mesorhizobium > Mesorhizobium sp. M0019. The sequence continues at coordinate 51,122 of NZ_JAMYVK010000029.1, forward strand.
CGATTGGCTGGCGCTGCCCCGCCTGCCGGCGACCTCTCCCGTATAGGGACGAGGAGAGGGACGCTCTTCGACGGTTTCGTCAATCATCAACGTTGCAAGAAGAGTGCCGCAGCTGCGGCCAGCTTCTTTCTCCCCGTCACTTACGGGGAGAAATGCCCGGCAGGGCAATGAGGGGCGGCGCCGACTTCAACAATTGATGGACTCCAACACCAGTTGGAATCTATCAGGCATAAAAGCTCCCTCACCCGAGCCTAGCGTCGAGCGATACTTTGATGGCGCCGAGCGCTTTCGAGACCGGGCATTCGGCCTTGGCCTTCTCGGCCAATTCCTTGAACTTGGCGGCATCGATGCCCGGTACCTTGCCGACCAGGGTGATCGCGCTGCCGGTGATGCCGGTGCCGGGAACCAGCGTTACCACGGCCTTGGCGTCGAGTTCGGCGGCCGGAGTGCCGTTCTCGGCGAGAAAATGCGAAAGCTGCATGGCGTAGCAGCCGGCATGGGCGGCGGCGATCAGCTCTTCCGGGTTGGTGCCGGATTTGCCGCTCTCGTCCTCGAAACGCATCTTGGCGGAATAGGGCGTGCCCTTCAGCGTCCCGCTCTGTGTATCGAGCGTGCCTTTGCCTTCCTTGAAACTGCCTTTCCAAACGGCGTTGGCGGTGCGGTCCATCAATTCCTCCTTGATTGTCGTGATTGAGCCCGTGATCGGCATCCAGTCGACTATAGCGCGCGCCGGAGCGAAGGCCACCCACGCTTTCGTATCGGCGGCAGCGTGACACATCATGTCGAGCGAAAAAAAATTCGAAAAAAATACGCGTGCAAAAATGTCGACTTCCATCTGTCCCGGCCGTCCTGCGGGCGGCCATGGACTTGGTGGCCGGATGGAGGACCACATGAACAACCTGTTTTCTGCTCACTGCACAAGCACCGGCTACAGGGCCGGTGAACAACAAGCCGACTGGTCGCGCCTGCAGCCTTCCGGCTTCGGCCGATTGCTTGCGGCGATTGCCATTATCGGGATTGCGGTATCTCTTCTCGACTATGCTGCGGCCGGTCTCGATTCTGCGGCAGGCAAGGGCTCCGCGGAGATTTCCGTAGCCTCGTCTTCGGCTTCAAGCCAGGAATGGAGATAAAAATGAAGTATGTTTGCCTGGTTTATGGTGAAGAAAAAGATCTCTACGCAATGACGCCCGAGAGGCTGGCCAAGCTCGACGCCGATTCGATGGCCCATGACCGGTCATTGGACCAACGCGGGATGCTGATCATCGCGCAGGCGCTGCAATCGGTGAAAACGTCGAAAACCGTTCGCAGGCGCAAGGGCAAGCGGCTGGTCACCGACGGCCCCTTCGCCGAAACCAAGGAGCAGTTGCTCGGTTTCGTCATGATCGAGGCCGAGAGCCTCGACGAGGCGCTGGAGATCGCGGGCGAGATTCCGCTGGCCGAAATCGGCACGATCGAGGTGCGGGCGATCTATAAGGTGCCCGGGTCATAGAGATGTCTCGATAAGTTCCTCCGCGGAGCGGCGGGGACCAACGACTGGCATGGGCTTTCGTTTTCTTCGTCGGACGCAACTTTTGCGTGTTGAAGCGAAGCAATACTTCTCCTATCGTCGCCGAGATCGGGGGATTTCGGGGCATGCATATATTGATTGCAGCAATCGGCCTGCTCGGAGCAGCGGGCTTCTGGTGGTACCGGCTGAAGATCATGAACGACGCGGCGCGTGAGGTTGCCGACGTCGTTGGCCGCGTGCAGGGCAATGTGCGCCGCAAGAAGCTGCGCAAGCAGGCGGCACTCTCGCCGCTGACGGCGATCGACGATCCGGTCGTGGCGGCCGCGACGCTGATCACCGCCATCGTTTCCGAGAACGGTCCTATCCTGCCGCAACGCGAAGCCGCCATTCAATCGGTCATTTCGGAGATTGCCGATAAAAAGCAGACCGATGAGGCGGTGATCTACGCCAAATGGGCGGCTTCGCAAATCGACGACGCCACGGTCGTCATCGACAAGCTGGCGCCGTTCCTGCGCGAACGCCTCGACGCGGCTGAAAGGAACGATCTGCTGCAGATGGTCGGCCGTGTGGCGGAGGCGGGTGGGCAAAGCCTGCAGATTTCCGACCAGCGAATGCTCAGGCTGCGCCAGAAGCTGGGCTTCGAGGTCAACTGACCGAACGGCCAGTGACGCGCACTTGCCAAGCCTAAATCGCCTCGCCCTTCAACAGTTTCGGCGTGTCGCCGGACAGACCCGACGCGTGGCGGATGAAGAACCCCTTCAGCCGCGGCATGCGTTCGACAAGGCCGAGGCCGATGTCGCGCAAAGTGCGCAGCGGGCCGAAATCGTTGGAAAACATCCGGTTCAGCACATCGGTGGTGATGCCCATCTGCACCGTGTCGAAACGCCGCCATTGCTGGTAGCGCTCGAGCACGTCGAGCGCGCCGATGTCCTGGCCGAGCCGGTCGCCCTCGACCACCACTTCGGCCAGCGCCGCCACGTCCTTGAAGCCGAGATTGAGACCCTGGCCGGCGATCGGGTGGATGCCGTGGGCGGCGTCGCCGGCCAAGGCGATGCGCGGCGCGACGAAGGCGCGCGCAATGGTCAGCCCGAGAGGCCAGGCGCGGGGCTTGTCGGCGATATGGATTTCGCCGAGTTTGAGGCCAAAGCGCTGCTCGAGCTCATATTCCAGGACCAGCGTGTCGCCACTGACCAGTTTCTCGGCATCCTGCGACCGTTCGACCCAGACGATCGATGAGCGGTTGGTGCCGTCCTTGCCCGGCTTGAGCGGCAGCGTGGCAAACGGGCCCGCGGGAAGGAAATGCTCTTCGGCGCGGCCGTTGTGCGGCCGCTCGTGCGCCACCGTGCAGACGATGCCGGACTGGCCATACTCCCATTTCACCGTCTTGATGCCGGCCATGTCGCGCAGCTTCGAATTGACGCCGTCGGCGGCAACCAGCAGCCGCGCCTTCAGCGTCGCGCCGTCGGCAAGATGCACCGTTATGCCGGCGCCGTTGATGTCGAAGGCGCTGACGGCGACGCCTTCGATGATGCCGATGCCGAGTTGTTCGGCGCGCCGGCGCAAGGCGCCGTTCAAATCCTTGTTGGCGACCATATGCGCAAAGGGTTCGCCGGGCGCGACCTCGCCGTCGAAGGTGAGGAACACCGGGCGGACCGGATCGGATGTGCGCGAATCGGTGACAATCATTTCGGTGATTGCCTGCGCCTCCGGCGCGATCTCGTTCCAGACGCCGAGCTGGTCGAGCATGCGGCACGCGGCGGCGGCAATCGCCGAGGCGCGGCCGTCCTTCTGCCAGACGCCGGCCGGCGCGGCATCGACGACGGCGACGGCGAGGCTCGGCCGCGCCTGCTTCAGCGACACGGCGGCGGCCAAGCCGATATAACCGGCGCCGGCGACCAGAACGTCGAGCGAATTCTTGCTGTCGACCATGGGCAATTCCTTTCGCAGCCTGACTGTCGCCGGGCATTCCGCCCTTGACTGCCCGCTGTTCCTGTCGGAAACCGCCATGGTAATTTTGCGGCGAGGTCAAGATGACGGCAGCCATGGACGAGCTTCTCGGCATTCTCGACCTCGAGCAGCTGGAACACAACCTATATCGTGGTCGCAGCCCCAAGCTCGATTGGCAGCGCATCTTCGGCGGCCAGACCATCGCCCAGGCGCTGGTCGCCGCGCAGCGAACGATCGAGCCCGAGCGCCACGTGCATTCGCTGCATGGCTATTTCATGCGGCCGGGCGACACCAAGGTGCCTATCATTTACGAGGTCGACCGCATCCGTGACGGCGGCTCCTTCACCACGCGCCGCGTCGTGGCGATCCAGCACGGCCAGGCGATCTTTTCGCTGGAAGCCTCGTTCCAGCAGGATGAGGTCGGCCTGGAACATCAGGTGCCGATGCCGCAGGACGTGCCGGCGCCCGACACGTTGCTGTCGCAGCGCGAATTGCTGGGTAAGTTCGGCGAAGCCGTGCCCGACGGCATCAAGCGCTATTGGGAGCGCGACCGGCCGATCGAGATGAAGCCGGTGATGCTGAAGCATTATACCAGCCGGGAAAAGCTCGAGCCGAAGCAGAACATCTGGATCCGCACCACCGGCCCGGTGCCGGCCGACCGCGCCACGCAGGCGGCCGTGCTCGCTTACCTCTCGGATATGACGCTGCTCGACACCTCGACCTTTGCCCATGGCCGCGCCATTTTCGATCGTGATATCCAGGCAGCCAGCCTCGACCACGCCATGTGGTTCCACCGCAGCCATCCGCTCGACGACTGGATGCTGTACACGCAAGACAGCCCGTCGACGCAAGGATCGCGTGGTTTTACCCGCGGCTCGCTGTTTGCCCGCGACGGCACCTTGATCGCCTCGGTTGCCCAAGAAGGACTCATCCGGCTGAAGCGGCCGCCTGCGGAGTAGGCATTTTTCGAAATTTGCCTATTTTTTAAGCATATGCACTGCCGCGCCTGTGAACAGGCAGCTGCCAGACCTTCTCGATTTCGTTGTTTAACAACAGCTTAACACCCTGCTTCGGCAATTGGCACGGAGCTTGAATCCTAGCGGGCACTCTCCGGCTCTCATGGGGATCGGCGAAGTCGTGCAAACGCGGGGACCCGCAACAGCAAAGGGTGAAACCTTATGAAGATCGTGATGGCAATCATAAAGCCGTTCAAGCTCGACGAGGTGCGCGAGGCGCTCACCGCAGTCGGCATCCAGGGCCTGACCGTCACCGAAGTAAAAGGCTACGGACGTCAGAAGGGGCACACGGAAATCTATCGCGGAGCGGAATACGCGGTCAGCTTCCTGCCGAAGATCAAGATCGAAGTCGCGGTCGCTGTCGACATGGTCGACAAGGCCGTCGAAGCCATCACCGCGGCGGCCAAGACCGGCCAGATCGGCGACGGCAAGATCTTCGTTTTCGGCATCGACCAGGCGGTGCGCATTCGCACCGGCGAAACAGACACCGACGCGCTTTGAGCTGCGGATACGTATTCCAATGGAGAGTTCAATGAATATTCCTTCCACCTTGAAGATAACGGGACGCGCGGCCGTTTTAGGTTCGCTCGCTCTCGCTGCGCTGGGCACGGTTGCTGCGTTCGCGCAGGAAGCGGCACCGGCGGCACCGGCTGCCCCTGCGCCCGCGCTCGACACCGGCAACACAGCCTGGATGCTGACCTCGACGGCGCTGGTGCTGATGATGACCATACCGGGCCTGGCGCTGTTTTATGGCGGCATGGTGCGCAAAAAGAACGTGCTCGCCACCATCATGCAGAGCTTTGCCATCACCTGCCTGGTGACGGTGCTGTGGTTCATGTTCGGCTACTCGCTGGCCTTCTCGGATGGCGGCGGCATGAATGCCTATCTCGGCGGCTTCTCGAAGTTCTTCCACAACGGCATCACCACCTCCTCGCTGTGGCTGCCGGGCGTGGCGAACATTCCTGAGTTCGTCTTCTCGATGTTCCAGATGACCTTCGCCATCATCACGCCGGCGCTGATTGCCGGCGCCTTCGCCGAACGCATGAAGTTCTCGGCGCTGCTCATCTTCATGGGCGCGTGGCTGCTGGTGGTCTACGCCCCGATCGCGCACTGGGTGTGGGGCGGCGGCTTCCTCGGCACAGCCGGCGTTCTCGATTTCGCCGGCGGCACGGTCGTTCACATCAATGCCGGTGTTGCCGGCCTGGTCTGCGCGCTGGTTCTCGGCAAACGTGAAGGCTACGGCACCACCAACATGGCGCCGCACAACCTCGTCTACTCCGTCATCGGCGCTTCGCTGCTGTGGGTCGGCTGGTTCGGCTTCAACGCCGGCTCGGAACTGGCCGCCGACGGCCTTGCCGGTGCCGCGATGCTGAACACCCAGGTTGCCGCTGCTGCTGCGGCGCTCGCCTGGATGTTCGCCGAATGGATCGTCGCCAAGAAGCCGAGCGTTCTCGGCATCATCTCGGGCGCCGTCGCTGGCCTGGTCGCGGTGACGCCGGCTTCCGGCTTCGTCAATCCGACCGGCGCCTTCATCGTCGGCATCGTCGCCGGCGTGCTCTGCTACGTCTCGGCCGTCAAGCTCAAGCACGCGTTCGGCTATGACGACTCGCTCGATGCATTCGGCGTGCACGGCATCGGCGGCATCATCGGTGCATTGCTGACCGGCGTGCTCGCCGATCCGGCGATCAACAGCCTCGGCTCGGGCGCCTCTGTCGGCAAGCAGCTCTACGGTATCGTCTTCACCATCCTGTGGACGGCGATCGCGAGCTTCGTGATCCTCTACATCGTCAAGGCGCTGGTCGGCCTGCGTCCTTCCACCCCGGAAGAGGTCGAAGGCCTCGACATCAGCCAGCACGGCGAAGTGGTGCCGTAAAGGTATTGGCTGGTACCGGCGTTTTGCCGGTGCCGGGAAGATCCCGTCGTGATGCTCCCGAAAGGGCTCACGCCTTGAGGCCCGGAAGATTTCCGGGCCTCTTTTTTGCGCGCGGATGGCCGTGATGGCTCGATCACGGTCGCTTGATCAAGGTGCTCGATCCGCCGGCGGCGTGAAACAGCGGCCGCAGCGGCTCCGAACTGTGGTGGCGGTCGCCCGTTCCGGTGACGCGGAATGCCCATGGTTAATGCGCCCTTAACCTTCCCGCCGCTAGTCTGACAGCCGAATCTGCCGTGTTGCGCGTCCGCGCCCGGCCGGGGCAACGACAGACGAGGAAAAGCATGCGTTCAGGGGCTTCAGCACCGCTTGCGCTGGCCGATACGGAGCACGGCATCCGGTCGTTCGCGAGGCGCCAGGTCGGGCGCCTGGTCGGTGCCGGGCTGTTTGCTCTGGTTGGCTTCGGCGTCGCCGCCCTTGCCACCTGGAACGTCGCCGATCCGAGCTTTTCGCACGCCACCGATAATATCGTCACCAATGCAATGGGTTATGCCGGCGCCGTCTTTTCCGACATTGCCATGCAGTTCTTCGGACTTGCCGCCGTTGCGGCGCTGGTGCCGGCGGTGATCTGGGGATTTCTGCTGTTTACCGCGCGCGGCGTCGACCGGCTGCCGAAACGGGCGCTGGCCTGGTTCGGGTTTTCGCTGCTTGGCGCGGCAATTGCCGGCTGCGTGGTGCCGCCCAAGACCTGGCCGCTGCCGACCGGCCTCGGCGGCGTCTTCGGCGACATGGTGCTCAATATCCCGGGCCTGGTCATCGGCGGCTATCCGACCGGCCTCGTCGCCAGCGTGCTCGCCGTGCTCCTGGCAGCGCCGGCGCTGTGGGTATTCTTGTATGGCTCGGCGCTGATTTCGCGCAAGAACGGCTTTGCGGTCCTCGAACAGCCTGCAGTGCCCGATCCGCAGGACGACCTGCTTTTCGACAATGAAGAGGACGAGGGCGACGAAGGTATATTGGCGCTTGGCGCCATCACCCACTGGTGGCTGTCGCTGCGGGCCTATCTGCGCCGCCGCGCCGCGCGCCGGCGCGAGCGCGACGATTTCGAGCCGGAGATGGAACCGCGCCCCAGCGCCTGGCGGCGGGCGGCCGAACGGGTCGAATCGGCCGAGTTCGCCGAGGCGCGGATGAGCCCGGGCGGGCGCGCCCGCGTCGAGCCGGAATTCTTCGCCGCCATGGTCAACGACCGCAGTGCCTCGATCGACCCTGACGATGCCGACGTCTTCGATAGCGACGACAATGACGACGACATGGATTTCGCGCCCGAGCCGGCCGGCCAGCGCCGCGCGGCGCCGACGGCGAAGGTGCAGAACTTCCGTTCCGACGCGGCGACACGCGTCGAGGCGCCGGCGCCGCGGCCGGCCCCCGGCGCCCGCGTCCAGCGCGAGGCGCAGACTTCGCTGATCGGCTCGGAAAAATTCGAGATGCCGTCGCTGCACTTCCTGTCGGAACCAAAGAACGTGGTGCGCGACGCCAGCCTGTCCAAGGACGCGCTGGAGCAGAACGCCCGCCTGCTCGAGGGCGTGCTGGAGGATTTCGGCGTCAAGGGCGAAATCATCCATGTGCGTCCGGGTCCGGTCGTCACGCTCTACGAGCTGGAACCGGCGCCCGGCATCAAATCGTCGCGGGTCATCGGCCTGTCCGACGACATCGCCCGCTCGATGAGCGCCATCGCCTGCCGTGTCGCCGTGGTGCCCGGCCGCAACGCGATCGGCATCGAATTGCCGAACGCCAGGCGCGAGACGGTCTATTTGCGCGAGATCATGGCCAGCCGCGATTTCGAAACCACCAAGGCCAAGCTGGCGCTGGCGCTGGGCAAGACCATCAATGGCGAGGCGGTGATCGTCGACATCGCCAAAATGCCGCACGTGCTGGTCGCCGGCACCACCGGCTCGGGCAAGTCCGTCGCCATCAACACCATGATCCTGTCGCTGCTCTATCGGCTGACGCCGCAGGACTGCCGGCTGATCATGATCGATCCAAAGATGCTGGAGCTCTCGGTCTATGACGGCATTCCGCATCTTCTGACGCCGGTCGTCACCGATCCGAAGAAGGCGGTGGTGGCGCTGAAATGGACCGTGCGGGAGATGGAGGACCGCTACCGCAAGATGTCCAAGGTCGGCGTCCGCAACATCGACGGCTTCAACGCGCGCGTGCAGCAGGCCGAGAAAAAGGGCGAAAGGATCTCGCGCACCGTGCAGACCGGCTTCGACCGCCAAACCGGCGAGGCGATCTACGAGACGGAGAACCTCGACCTCGAGCCGATGCCCTACATCGTCGTCATCATCGACGAGATGGCCGATTTGATGATGGTCGCCGGCAAGGACATCGAAGGCGCGGTGCAGCGCCTGGCGCAGATGGCGCGCGCCGCCGGCATCCATGTCATCATGGCGACGCAGCGGCCGTCGGTCGACGTCATCACCGGCACCATCAAGGCGAATTTCCCGACCCGCATCTCCTTCCAGGTGACATCGAAGATCGACAGCCGCACCATCCTGGGCGAGCAGGGCGCCGAACAGCTGCTCGGCATGGGCGACATGCTCTACATGGCCGGCGGCGGCCGCATCCAGCGCGTGCACGGTCCCTTCGTCTCCGACGACGAGGTGGAGAAAATTGTCGCGCATCTGAAGCTGCAGGGCGTGCCGGAATATCTCGACGCCATCACCGAGGACGACGACAAGGATGACGATGAGCCGACGGGCAAAGGCAGTGGCGGCGGCGACGGCGGTAATTTCGAGGATTCCGACGATCCCTACGACCAGGCGGTCGCGGTGGTGCTGCGCGACGGCAAGGCCTCGACCAGCTACATCCAGCGCCGGCTCGGCATCGGCTACAACCGCGCCGCCTCGATCATCGAGAAGATGGAGAAGGAAGGCATTGTCGGCCCGGCCAACCATGCCGGAAAACGCGAAATCCTGGTGCCGACGGAGGACGACAAGTTCTAGAGCGCGTCCGCGCCGGCAACTTTGAACCTTTTGGCGCGTTGCAGCGGACGGGCGCCGTGCGGCCCGCCAAACTTAAGCCCAACTGGGGGGCCAGACCAATATAACGAGCAAGCAATCAGATGATGGTGACCGGCATGAAAAACGCAACTCTCGCCCCAAGCAGGGATTTCGCCCCAACCCGCCGGCAGGTGCTCGGCCTCGGCCTGGTCCTGGCCGGTGCGGCGGCCGCCAACCTCGTGCCCGGCTTCCAGTTGCTGGCGTCGGCGCAAGCAGCGGTTCCGGCGACGGCGCAGAAGATCGCCGATCATTTCTCCTCGGTCAAATCGATGAGCGGCGAGTTCGTGCAGTTCGGACCCAAGGGCGAGCAGACCGGCGGCAAGTTCTTTCTGGAACGGCCGGGCAAGATCCGCTTCAATTACGACGGCGCCTCGAATTTCAGGGTGATTTCCGACGGCAAGTCGGTGGTCATCCTCAACAAGAAGCTGCGGACCTCCGACCTCTATCCGCTGTCGAAGACGCCGCTGAAGCTGCTGCTCGACGACAAGATCGATCTGTCGGGCGGGCGCGTCAGAAGCGTCAAGGAAGAGGACGACCTCACCACCATCCAGCTTGCCGACAAATCGGTGTTCGGCAATTCGAAGATCACCATGATGTTCGATCCGAAATCTTATGAATTGCGGCAGTGGACCATCACCGATGCGCAAGGCAAGGACACGACGGTGATGATCTTCAACACCAAGGAGGGCGTCAGCTTCGCCCCCGACACCTTCGCCATCGACTATACGGCGAACCGCGAGCTGAACACCAAGACGCGGTAACTTTCTACTGCTGCGGGATGGCTTTTCCGCGTTAGTGCGGGCGGCTTGTTTTTGCGGTGCGCGGCTGGCAGTAGTTTCCGCGATTGACTTCCGTCGGACCCATCCGGCGGATCTCGCGTTATCCGGAACCCACATGCCGTTTTCCGTTGCTACCTGGAACATCAACTCCGTCCGGCTGCGTATGCCGATCGTCGAACGCCTGCTGGTCGAGCAGGCGCCGGACGTGCTCTGCCTGCAGGAAACCAAGGTTCCGGACGAATTGTTTCCGGAGAAAGCGTTTCGCAAGCTCGGCTACGAGCACATCGCCTTCCATGGCCAGAAGGGCTATCACGGCGTTGCCACCATAGCGCGCCGGCCGATCGAGGTGGTCGAAAAGCGCCGCTTCTGCGAGATCGACGACAGCCGGCATCTGTCGGTCACCGTCAACGCCGGCGGCAAAACGATCCTGCTGCACAATTTCTACGTACCGGCCGGCGGCGACGAGCCCGACCCGGCCGTCAACCGCAAGTTCAAGCACAAGCTCGATTTCGTTGCCGAGATGAACGCCGTCCGCGCCGAGCATGACGAGCACTCCGGCTCGATCCTGGTCGGCGACCTCAACATCGCGCCGCTCGAGCACGATGTCTGGTCGCACAAGCAGCTCCTCAATGTCGTCAGCCATACGCCGGTCGAGACGGAAAACTTCGAGGCAATGCGGGTCGCCGGCGACTGGATCGACCTGATGCGGCTCAATGTGCCCTACGAGGAGAAACTCTACACCTGGTGGAGCTATCGCGCCCAGGATTGGCAGGCCTCAAATCGCGGCCGCCGCCTCGACCATGTCTGGTCGTCGCCAAACCTGGTGCCGCATTTTGCCGGCTATGAAATCCTGCGGCCGGCGCGCGGCTGGGAACGGCCCTCGGACCATGTGCCGGTGATCGGGCGTTTCAACCTGGATTAGCTTTGTCTCGCCTTAACAACTCAGCGAAACCTGAAGCTATCCGCGATGTAGTCGGGACGGGCGTTCAGCGTGGCGAAAATGTCCTCCAGGTCAGGCGCCCCCGCCAATATGCCCGACAGGACCAGTGTCGTCGCGACGCCGACGCCGTTGCCGCCGGCGATGTCGTGCTCGACGCTGTCGCCGACGCAGACCACGCTGTCGCGCTCCGGGTGGCCGGCCAGTGCCAGCGCTGCCTCGAATATCTGCGGATTGGGCTTGCCAATGCGCACCACGCTGCCGCCGAGGCTCTCATAGAGATCGGCGAGCCGGCCGGCGCCGAAGCGAGGGCCGACGGCAGTCAGCATGATCTTGTCGGGATTGGTGCAGAAGCATGGCACCCGCCGCGCCGCCGCCGGACCAAGAAGCCGGCGATAATGGTCGAGGTCGTAGCGATCGCCCTCGCTGGCGGAAATCAGCACCAGTTCGGCATCGTCGCCGTCCTTGGCCAGGACGAAGGGCAGGCCGTCGACAGCCGAACGGTCATTGTCGCGGCGGATCAGCAGGCATTTTGTCTGCGGGCGCAGGGCTCCGGATGCTGCCATTTGGTGGAAGGAGCGCCACGCTACCTCGCCGGAGGAGACAAAGTGATCCCAGCTTCCCGGTTCGAAGCCGAGCTTCAGCAGGCGGCGTTCATTGGGTTGCGCCCGCTTGCCGGAATTCGAGATCAGTACGACGGTCTTGCCGGCGCGCTTGAGTGCCGACAACGCTTCGACAGCACCTGGATAGGCGCTGGTGCCGTCGTGCAGCACACCAAATTGGTCGAGCAGGAACACCTGATAGCGGTCGGTCAGCGCGGCGATGCCGTCGAGGTGTTGAATTGCCTTGGCCGTCATAAAAGCCCCGCTGCGCTTGCGCCCATCAGCGCCAGCCGCGCCGTGCCGGCAGCGGCCTCCTCCGAAAGAGCCGGCACCAGAGCGACGCCAAGCTTGCGCTGCCGGATCGCTGTCCAGGCCGGATTGGCCGCACCGCCGCCGACGCTCCTGACCGATGTCAGCCGGGGGGCGCCGAGTTCGGCAAGCCGGCGATAGCCGAGCGCTTCGATCGCCGCAATACCCTCGAACATCGCTTTCAGATAGTCGGCGTCGTCGGCGGGCCGCGGCTCGAGGCGCGGCGGCAGCGCCGGATCGGCTATGGGGAAGCGTTCGCCCGGCGCCGGCAGCGGGTAATAATCGAGGCCGGTCTTCGTCGCCGGGTCGATTTTTTTGCTGAGTTCGACAATGCGGGCGACGGGGAAATGCTGGGCCAGCACCTTGCCGCCGGAGTTCGAGGCGCCGCCCGCCAGGTAGGTGTCACCCAGCCGATGGCTGTAGATGCCGAATTGCGGCGCCGAGATCGGCCGGTCGCAGAGGATCTTGATGGTCAGCGACGAGCCGAGCGCGGTAACGCCGTCGCCCGCGGCACTCGCGCCGGTCGCCAGGAATGAGGCGCAGCCATCCGTCGTGCCGGCAACGATAACCACGTCGCGCGGCAGGCCGAACATTTTCGCAGCGCTGGCGGTGAGCGTGTCCGTGACATCGCCCGGCCGCACGATGCGGGGCAGGAATTCCATGCGCACGCCGGTCGCCGCGATCCAGTCCGGCCAGCGCCGGGCCTCGACGTCGTAGCCGGTCTTCAGGGCGTTGTTCTCGTCGCTGACATCGAAGCGGCCGGAAAACTGTCCGGCGATCCAGTCTGCCTGGTGCAGCACAGTGGCGACGCCGGGCAGGTGCTGGAAAGACAGCGCCTTGGCGAGACCGGAGGTCGCCCCAAGTGCAGCGCTCGTTGCCGGTGCCGCGCCGGCTATTGCTGTCAGAATAGTGTCGTCAGCGACCTTGTCGTTGTACATCAGCGGTTCGGCCAGCGGCCGCCCGGCGCCGTCGACCGGCAGCAGCGTGCCCGACGTACCGTCGACGGCGATCGAGCGCACTGCCGCGCGATCGATACATTTGAGCAGTTCCGCCAACGCCGCGCCGACCGCCTCCCACCATATGGCGGGGTCGCGGCCGTTCGGCCCAAATCGCTCGAGGGCAATAGCGGAATGCGCGGCAATGGAAAAATCCGGACGCATGGCGACGGCGCGCGCGCCGGATGTGCCGATGTCGATGCCGATGGCAAGCGGGCCAGACGAACGCGGCATGTCAGCTGCCTCCGGCATTGAGTTTCTGGCGATATTTTTCGGCGTCCCAGTTGATCAGCTCGTCATTCTCCGCCGCTGTCAGATAATTCAGCTTCGCCGCGACATCGATCCGCGCTGTCACGTCGGAAAGGCAGCGCTGCATGGCGTCGGCACCGGCGCCGGCGTCGCCGCGCATCAACACGCCGAGTCCAGGAAACAGGATCGCCGCGGGTGCGGCGCCGCAGCGCTCGATGACGCGCTTCACACCCTCGTCCGGTCTCGCCACGACCGAGCCTTCGCCGAGAAAGATGACGTGGTCGGGGTAGAGGCTGCCACCCGAAGCCATGCGGCAGCTTTCGGCGTCGATCGCCACCGCATGCGCCTCAACGTCCGCCGGCAATCTGTAGTCGCTGTCGCCGGCGCGCGCCGTCAATGCCGCGATGTCCGGTTCCGCCACCTGGCGCGGCGGCCGCGCCAACAGTCGTGTCACGCGCCGCAGCAGCATGTCGGCCGCGGCGACGGTCTCGGCTGCAACGACCAGGCCGTGATTGCCGAGGATCAGGATATCCACGCCTGGCCGAAGGCGCTCGGCGATACCCTGCGCGAGCGGCAGTCCCGGCCGGCGATAGGGAACATACGCCCATTGATGGCCGTCGAGCCGCCTGGCGGCCTCGGCCTCGCAGTCGGCCTGCACGGCCAGCGAAATGGTCTCGACGCAGTGAACATGCAGAACGATGCGCTGCGGCATCAGCGCATGCACGGTGGTCTCGATCGACGGGCGCAAGCCGCGCGCGTTGAGGGCGCCGACAGTGAAGGCCTGCGGCTGTTCGGCGGCCGGGTCGCGCCGTTCGATGGCGTCGAGCAATGGCGGGATGCCGACCGGCACCATGATGTCCGCGATGAGCGCGTCCTTCAGCCAGGTGCCGGAGGCCTTGATCCAGAGCGTGTCGCCGGCTTTCAGCGAGGTGTTGCCGCCGGCGGCCTGGGTCAGATGCGGGTCGCTGCCGATGGCGGCCGAAAGCGACCGCAGCGCTGCCAGTTCCTGCGCATCCGCACTGATCGTCATCGAAATTCCTCCACAAACCGGCCGTGTGGCCACGGCTTTGGACGTCCCGGTGCCGGGACGAAGACCGACGCTGGTATCGCAGATGCGAGTAAGTTACGTCAACAGTGATGTTATCGCGTCAGATCAGGCTTGCAATCCGAGGCGTGTTGAGTAAGTTGCACCAATTGCCGTGCAAAATGGCAATGCCGTGCAAAATGCTTGGGAGGCAAGCGCATTGGGAGGTAAGGGTTGAGCGACTCCGGCCGCCAGCGCCAGATTGTCGAGCTTTTGCGGGACCGGCCTTTCGCATCGGTGCGCGAGCTGCAGGAGCGGCTTGGCGTGTCGGCGGCGACAGTGCGGCGCGACATCGACAAGATCGATGAGGCCGGCGAAGCGCGCAAGGTCTATGGCGGCATCTCGGCGCTCGATGGCGCTTCGCAAGCCGGCGTCGCCTATGCCAGGCCCTATGACGAGAACCGCGACCTCGCCGTCGAGGCCAAGCGGCAGATCGCCGCTCTCGCCGCCACCATGGTGCGCGACGGCGACGCGGTCATCGTGCATGGCGGTTCGACCTGCTTCCATCTCGGCGTCAAGCTCGCCGACCGCAACATCCGGCTCTACACCAACTCGATGCCGCTCGCGGCCTATCTCAGCGACCACGGCCATTGCAGCCTCACCGTCGCCGGCGGCGAACTGCACCGCGAGCCGGGCATCATCCATTCGCTGACGCAGACGGTGCCGTTCTACGCCTCGAAGTTCTTTCTCGGCGCGCAAGGCGTCGGCCAGGAAGGCCTTCTGGAATCGCACCCGCTGCTGGTCCGCTCGATCGTCGAGCTCAGCCTCTGCGCCGACCAGATCGTCGTGCTGGCCGACAGCCGAAAACTGTCGATCCACGCGCGCAATGTGGCACTGCCGCTGTCGCGGATCGGCACGCTGGTCACCGATGACGGCCTGTCCGAGACAGATGCCCGCATGCTCGAAGATGCCGGCGTCATGGTGCGGATCGCGGCTTCCTCGGGAGGCGCCCAGTGAACATCGCCGTCCTCGATTTCGGCAAGACCAATTCGAAGCTGTTCGTCTTCGGCCAGGACGGACAGATCCTCGACGAGCGCCGCACCCAGCCGAGCTGGATCCGCAAAGGCGGCTTCAGCGTGCTCGACGAGCCAGCGCTGCACGACTGGGCGGCTCGCGCCATCGATGATGCAGTCGACACGCATGGCGTGGAAGGGCTGATGGTATCCGGCCATGGCTGCACCTTCGCGTTGGTCGACGAAGCCGCGCTGACGCATCCGATCCTCGATTACGAGCAGGAACCGCCAGCTGAAATCGCCGCGCAGATCGACCGCCGCATTCCGGATTTTGCCGAGACCTTTTCGCCGCGCCTGCCGCTTGGCTTCAACTACGGCCGCCACATGTTGTGGCTGAAGGAGGTGGAGCCCGGTGCCTTCGCCACAGCGAAATCGATCCTCGGCTACCCCCAATATTGGAGCTGGCGGTTTGGCGGCCGGCCGGTATCGGAAGTGTCGTATCTTGGCTGCCACTCGCATTTATGGGCGCCGCGCAAACGCGATTTCAGCTCGCTGGTCGATGCCGAGGGCTGGCGCGGCCAGATGCCCGCCTTCGAGCGTGCCGGCGCGGTGATCGGCGAGCAGCGCTTCGGCCAGGCCGCGAAGCCAGTCGCCATCCATAATGGCGTCCACGACAGCAATGCCGCGCTCCATGCCTACCGCCGGCAGCAGCTCGGGCCGGTGACCGTGGTCTCGACCGGCACCTGGGTGGTCGTGCTCAATCCGGACTGCCCGCTCGACGCACTCGACGGCGAGCGCGACATGCTGGTCAATGTCGATGTCGATGGCGGCCCGGTGCCAACCGTCCGCTTCATGGGCGGGCGCGAATTCGCCACGATCAGCGCCGGCTGGCAGGGCGCAATCGCGCCGTCATCGATACAACGGGTGATCGACGCCGGCATTATGGCGCTGCCGAGCTTCGCGCCCGGCGGCCCGATGCCGCACCGCCGCGGCGAACTGGTCGGGCGTGCGCCCAATGCCGAGGAACGCGCGGCCATGGCGCTGCTCTATGTCGCGCTGATGGTCGATCTGTGCCTCGAGCTGATCCATTCGGACAACACAGTGATCGTCGACGGCGGCCTGAGCAATGGCGGGCTGCTTGCCGCGTTGCTGGCGCAGTTGCGGCCCGGGCAGGCTTTCCTGCAGGGCGCAACGCTGGAGGGCAGCGCCACCGGTGCTGCCGCACTTGCCTTCGAAAGCGTCGGACGCGAGTTTGCCACCGAAGCGCCGGAGGCGGTGCATGCGGCAAGTTTCAGCGGCCTTGCCGGCTATCGCAACGACTGGCGCGGCCTTGCCGCCGACCGGGCTGTGGCCAGCGCAGCTGCAGGAGGTGCGCGATGAGCGCCGCCGCCCGGATCGAGACGGTGCGCCAGCCGGTGCTGGAGATGCGCCACATCTCCAAGACGTTCGGTGCGATCCGCGCCTTGCACGATGTGTCGCTGACCGTTCACGCCGGCGAGCTGCACGCGCTGATGGGCGAAAACGGTGCCGGCAAGTCGACGCTGATGAAGGTGCTGTCCGGCGCCTACCGGCCGGACCCCGGCGGCGAAATCCTGATCGACGGCGTGCCGGCCGCGACTGGCGACCCGATCAAGGCGCGCGCCGCCGGCATTGCGGTCATCTATCAGGAGCTGTCGCTGGCGCCTAATCTGTCGGTAGCGCAGAACATTTTTCTCGGCAACGAGCCGCGACGGTTCGGCGTTGTCGACCGCGAGCAGTGCAATCGGCGCGCCAGCGAGATCATCGCGCGGCTCGGCGTGACCTTCTCGGCGCGCACTCCGGTCGCAAGCCTGTCGCTCGGCGAGCGACAGCTGGTGGAAATCGCCCGCGCGCTGTCGACCAATGCGCGCATCATCGTCATGGACGAGCCGACCACGTCGCTGACCTCGCGTGAGACCGACCGGCTGTTCGAGGTGATCGCGACGCTGAAGTCGCAAGGCATCGCCATCATCTACATCAGCCACCGCATGGAAGAGGTCTACCAGCTCGCCGACCGCGTCAGCGTGCTACGCGACAGCGGCTATGTCGGCACGCTCGACCGCGCCGACCTGAACGCCTCGCGCCTGGTATCGATGATGGTCGGGCGCGATCTGTCGACGTTCTACAAGAAGGATCACCGTCCGCCGGACAGCAAGCGCGCCATCGCGCTGTCGGTGCGCGCCATGTCGGACGGCAATCTCATAAAGAATTGTTCCTTCGACCTCCACAAGGGCGAGGTGCTGGCACTGGCCGGCCTGGTCGGCTCGGGCCGCACCGAACTGGCACGGCTGATCTTCGGCGCCGACAGGCACACATCAGGCACGCTGGAGCTCGGCGGCAAACCAATATCCATCGGTTCGCCGAGCGAGGCGCTCGATGCCGGCATCGCCTACCTGACCGAGGACCGCAAGCAACTTGGCCTGTTTCTCGACATGTCGATCTCCGACAATATCAGCATGGGCGTGCTGGCAAAGGACGCGAAGGCCGGCGGTTTGCGCGACTTCACGGCTGCCGAAAAGCGCGCCGCCAAGGCGGTGTCAGACCTCTCCATCCGCACCAGCTCGGTGCAGGCCAATGCCGGCTCGCTGTCGGGCGGCAACCAGCAGAAGGTGCTGCTCGCCCGCCTGCTGGAAACCGAGCCGCAGGTCGTCATCCTCGATGAGCCGACCCGCGGCGTCGATGTCGGGGCGAAGTCGGAAATCTATCGGCTGATCGACAACCTGGCCAAGAAAGGCATCGCCATCCTGATGATCTCCAGCGAACTGCCGGAGGTGATCGGCATCGCCGACCGCGTGCTGGTGATGCGCGACGGAACCATTGCCGGCGAGGTGACGGCGTCGGAGGGCGAGCCGCTGCGGCAGGAAGCGATCATGGAACTTGCAACGGGAGCGGCTCAGCGATGACCGACAAGGTGGCCGACACGATGAAAGCGGACGACCGGGCGGTCGGCAGGAGCAGGAGGTGGCGTACCGCCATCGCCGCACTCGGCATGCTGCCGATCCTGATCCTGCTGGCGGTCGGCTTCCAGTTCATCAATCCGCGCTTTTTCACCCAGACCAATCTGCTGATCGTCATGCAGCAATCGTCGATCAACATCGTGCTGGCCGCCGGCATGACCTTCGTCATCCTGACCGGCGGCATCGACCTGTCCGTCGGCTCGATCCTTGCCGCCTCGGCGATGGTGGCGGTGATGGTGTCGCTGGTGCCCGATTGGGGACTGCTGGGCGTGCCCGCGGCCATTCTCGTCGGGCTCGGTTTCGGCGTCATCAACGGGCTGCTGATCGCCTATATCAAGCTGCCGCCCTTCATCGTCACGCTGGGATCGCTGACCGCCGTGCGCGGCGTCGCCCGCCTGCTCGGCCAGGACACGACGGTGTTCAACGCGGACCTGCCGTTCGACTTCATCGGCAACGGTTCGCTGTTCGGCATTCCGTGGCTGGTAATCATCGCGCTGGCGGTCGTCGTCCTGTCCTGGCTGGTGCTCAAGCGCACCGTGCTCGGCACCTGGATCTACGCCGTCGGCGGCAACGCCGAGGCCGCCAGGCTGACCGGCATCAAGGTGCCGCTGGTGCTGCTCTTCGTCTACGGCGTTTCCGGCCTTCTGGCCGGCCTTGGCGGCGCCATGTCGGCGGCCCGGCTCTATGCCGCCAACGGGCTTCAGCTCGGCCAGTCCTACGAACTCGACGCCATTGCCGCAGTCATCCTCGGCGGCACCAGTTTCGTCGGCGGTGTCGGCTCGATCTGGGGCACGCTGATCGGCGGCCTGATCATCGCCGTGCTGTCCAACGGGCTCATCCTCGCCGGTGTTTCGGACATCTGGCAGTACATCATCAAGGGATTGGTCATCATCGTGGCGGTCGCCCTCGACCGTTACCGGCTCCAGGCAGGAGCAAGAACGTGATGGCCCTTAGTCGCCGGCATCCAACGAGCCGGTTTCATGTGTAACGCACCGTGAGAGGCGCGGGGCATCAGGAGGAAAATAAAACAATGAAGACCATCGCTAAACTGCTCTGCGGCGTCGCCCTTGCGGCCGCCGTCATCGCGCCGGCATCGGCAAAGGATCTGAACAAGGTCGGCATCTCGGTCGGACTGCTCGGCAACCCGTTCTTCGTCGCCACCATCAAGGGCATCGAGGACGCGGCCAAGAAGATCAACCCGAATGTGCAGGTGACATCGGTATCGGCCGACTACGATCTCAACAAGCAGGTATCGCAGGTCGATTCCTTCATCGCTGCCGGTGTCGACGTCATCATGCTCAACGCAGTCGATGCCAAGGCGATCGCGCCGGCGGTGAAGAAGGCGCAGGCGGCCGGCATCGTCGTTGCCGCTTTCGACGTTTCGGCGCCGGGCGCCGACGTCACCGTGATGACCAACAACGTCAAGGCCGGCGAAGAGGCGTGCCAGTATCTGGTCGATAATACCGGCGGCAAGGGCGACTATGTCATCCTCAATGGCCCGGCCTCGTCGTCGATCCTGGAGCGGGTCAAGGGCTGCAAGGACGTGCTGGCAAAGCACCCCGACATCAAGATCCTTTCCGACGACCAGAACGCCGAAGGCTCGCGTGACGGCGGCCTGAAAGTGTTCCAGTCGCTGCTGACGCGTTTCGACAAGATCGACGCGGTCTTCGCCATCAACGATCCGACGGCGATCGGCGCCCAGCTTGCGGCCAAGCAGCTCAACCGCTCGGAGTTCATCTTCACCGCGGTCGACGGTGCACCCGATATCGAGAAGGAACTCGCCTCCGGCACGTCGATGATCAAGGCCTCGGCCTCGCAGGATCCCTATGTGATGGCCGGCCAGTCGCTGACGATGGCGGCTGACCTGCTTGCCGGCAAGAAGCCGGCCGAGCCGACGGTGCTGCTCGACCCGAAGCTGATCACGGCCGACAATTTGCAGGATTACAAGGGCTGGACCGCGGCTCGCTAAGCCTCCCAAGCCTGGTGCGGTCGGGATGACCGGCCGCACCTTTTTTGTCCGAGCAGCGGATTGCCAAAACCGCTTTGGCCTTGGGTCCGCTACTCCTGGAATGACCGGAGACAATCATGTCGCGCATCGGAATCCACTCATTCGTCTGGTCGGCGAGCTCGGCGCAGGGCGACCTCGAGCGGACGCTGGCCAACACCAGGGAAGCCGGCTTCGACCTGATCGAATTCTCCTATCTCGACCCCGCCAATGTCGACATTGACGGCTTGGCCAAGCGGATCGCCGATCTCGGCCTCGGCGTTGCGATCAGCATTGGACTGCCGGCCGACGGCGATATTGCGAGCGCCGACAAAACGATTGCCGCGCACGGCGTCGAAATCCTGGAACGTACGATCGCGCTGACCCGCGATCTCGGCGGCCAGAAGGTTGCCGGCATCCTCAGCACCAGCCACGGCTTGCAGAGCGAGGCGCCGACGCGTGACCAGTGGAACCGCAGCGCCGGCACGCTGGCCGAGGTGGCGGACACGGCAAAATCAGCCGGCGTCACCCTCAACCTCGAAATCGTCAACCGCTTCGAAAGCAATCTGCTCAACACCGCCGCGCAAGGCATGGCCTTCATCGCGGACAGCGGCTCCGACAATATCTTCCTGCATCTCGACAGCTTCCACATGAACATCGAGGAGGCCGATGTCGGCTTGGCCATTCGCAATGCGGTCGGGAAGATCGGCTATGTCCATATCGGCGAGAGCCATCGCGGTTTCCTCGGCACCGGCAATATCGATTTTGCCGCGATATTCGATGCGCTGACCGCCATCGGCTACAGCGACGACCTCAGCTTCGAATCCTTCTCCTCGGAAATCGTCGACGAGAACCTGTCGCGGAAAACCGCGATCTGGCGCAATCTGTGGACCGACAATATGGAGCTGGCCAAACATGCGCGCCGCTTCATTGCGCTCGGACTGGAGACGGCACGGCGCAAGGCCGAGCTTGTTTCCGCAACGCACCCGCAGTTCCGAAATCGATCTGGTTAGGCCAGAGGCGCTATATTAGCCGGCAAAACGCGGCCCAAGTTCCTCGATGCGGCGGATCATCGCCTGGAAATCCTCCAAGATGCGCTGGTGCAAGTGAACCGCCAGTTCCGGGTATTCCTCGAGGATGCGGCGGAACATCTTGCGGCTGAGCCGCAGCACTTCCGAATCGATTTCGGCGGAGGCGCTGGTCAGCCGGTTGGTGTCGGCGATCAGCGCCAGTTCGCTGAGTATGGTGCCGGGGCCGGCGGTGCCGATCGGGATGCGCTCGCCGTCGTGCTCGCGGTAGAGCACGATGCGGCCGCTGACCACGATGTAGGCCGAATCAGCCTCGTCGTCCTCGCGGTAAAGCTTGTGGTCGGCTTTCAACATGGTGGTTTCGGCGCCGAAGGCGAGCAGACGCAGCTGTTCCTGCGTAAAGCCCTCGAAGAGCCTCACGGTGGACAGGATGCGGATGTCGTCATCCAGCGCCATCTAGCTATGTCCCCGAACCGTCAGTCCGACTCCTCCCCTACGAGGCCGATCCAAAACCACCTCCAGCCTCAGGACCGTACCCGAAAAGCGCCCCGCCCGGATCGCTTATTTGAATAATGAAATGTTTAAGGAACCAGCTTGTAGCCGCCGCTTTCTGTCACGAGAATTTCCGCGTTGGAAGGATCGCGCTCGATCTTCTGGCGCAGCCGGTAGACGTGAGTTTCGAGCGTATGCGTGGTGACGCCGGAATTGTAGCCCCAGACTTCCTCCAGCAGCACGTCGCGGGTCACCACCTTCTGGTCGGCACGGTAGAGATATTTGATGATCGAGGCTTCCTTTTCGGTCAGCCGCACCTTGGCGCCGCGCGGGTCGATCAGAAGCTTCTGGCTGGGCTTGAACGTGTAGGGGCCGACCGAGAAAGTGGCGTCCTCGCTCTGTTCGTGCTGGCGCAACTGCGCGCGGATGCGGGCCAGCAGCACGGCAAAACGGAACGGCTTCGTCACATAGTCGTTGGCGCCGGCCTCGAGGCCAAGGATGGTGTCGGAATCGGTATCATGGCCGGTCAGCATGATGATCGGCGCCTTGTAGCCGCCCTTGCGCAATATCTTTACCGCCTCGCGGCCATCCATGTCGGGCAGGCCGACATCCATGATGAGCAGGTCGATGAGCCCGCCACGCGCCGTGGCGACGCCTTTGGCGGCGGTCGCTTCCTGCAGGACATCGAATTCCTCATAAAGCGACAATTGCTCGACAAGGGTGCCGCGCAGGTCGTCATCGTCGTCGACGATCAGAATGGTGCGTGAAGTCATGGATCAATCCGTTGTTTTGAAAAGAGATTTCAGTTGACCGCTGCCTGTTTATGCGGAAGCTGACCGGCACAACAGCCGTTCACAGTGATTTGTTCCGTGGCACGATCATACAAGAAAAAACACGATCGCAATGCAGTCGGCGCAATTTTGCCGAAAGGGCTCACCGTGCTCACCGTGCGCGCGCGCCCCGGCCAACCCAGCCAGGGCTTTCTGCAGGCCGGCAAACTGGTGTTTCCATGTGCGCTGGGGCATGGCGGCATCTCGGCCGGCAAGCGCGAGGGCGACGGCGCCACGCCGCTTGCCTCGATGCGGATATTGTCGGGATATTTTCGCGGCGACCGTTTTGCCGGCGGCCGCCGGACGCCGCTGGCGATGACGCCGATCGGCCGCGACCTCGGCTGGTGCGAAGTGCCTGGGGACCGCAACTACAACCGCCCGGTCAAAATCCCCTATGGCGCCAGCCATGAGCGGATGCTGCGCACCGACGATCTCTATGACGCCTGCCTGGTGCTGGACTGGAACATTGTGCCGCGCCGGCGCGGGCGCGGCAGCGCCATCTTCTTCCACCTGGCGCGCCCCGGCTTCACGCCGACGCAAGGCTGCGTCGCGGTAACGGCCCGCACCATGGCACGGCTGCTGCCGCTGCTGTCGGAGCGGACGGTGGTAAGGGTGGTGAGGTAGTGAATAGTGAATAGTGAGTGGTGAGAAGCGATCGATAGGGACATGTGCAGGCGCACCGCCTAGCTTCCCATTCACCATTCACCATTCACCATTCACCATTCACCATTCACTACTGCCCTATCCGCTTCCTCGGCCTCTGCCAACCGATGTCGAGAAGGCCGAGCCGGCCGAGTTCGCGGTCCATGGCGCGTGCGATGTCCTTGCGTTCGCCGCCGATGTCGCGCAGCTGGCGATCGGAGAGATCCTCGACATTCTCGTAGGGAAGATTGACCGCGATTTTTGCATGCCGAAGCCAGTCAAGCATGGCGCGCAGCCAGGCCGGGCGGAGGATTCCAGAGCGCAAGGCGATGTCAGACATGGTGCAATCCGCTTCTCCGGACATCAAATCCGGTTTGATGTTTCTTCGATGCTCAGAGCATGGCGGATTGAAATTCAAACGGGAAACGAGTAGTTTTTTCTGCATCTTCAAGTTTTGTTTGAGGATTGGAATGCTCGACCGAACCCTCCTCGTCTGGCATTGATGGCGCGCCTGCTGCCTGGAACCCGTGCGCTGCGGACGCTGGAGGCAGCGGCGCGGCACCTCAATTTCACCCGCGCCGCCGACGAGCTCGGCCTGACGCCGGCAGCGGTCAGCCATCAGATCAAGGAAAATCGAGGATCAGCTCGGCATCGTGCTGTTCACACGCACCAGCCGCACGATCCGGCTGACCGAGGCGGGCGCGGTGCTGTTCGAAGCTTCGACCGATGCGCTCGACCTGCTTGGCCGGGCCGTCTCACGGGCGCAGAAGACGGCGCGCGGATCGGCGCTGCTGAAGGTCACCCTCGATGCGCAATTCGCGACGAAGTGGCTGATGCGGCGCGTCGACGATTTTCGCAAGCAGCATCCGGCAATCGAGCTGCGTTTCGACATCAGTTACGAGGTGCGCGACTTCGATCGCGACGACGTCGATCTCGGCATCCGTTTCGGCACCGGCAAATATCCGGGGCTTCGCTCGCACCGGCTGTTCGAAAACGTCATCATCCCCGTCTGCAGCCCGGCCTTGCTGCGGGGGGGGCCGCGGCTGAAAGAGCCGCGCGACCTGTTTCATCACACGCTGGCCCATATCGAGTGGTCGCGCCAGGGCGTCACCTGGCCGAACTGGAGCATGTGGATGGCGGCGGCGGGCGTCGACGATTTCGACGACAGCCGGACCATCGTGTTCGGCAATTCGACCGATGCCGTCCAGGCCGCGCTCGACGGCAACGCGGTCGCGCTCGCCGATTTCGCCATGGTGGCAAACGACCTTTCGGAAGGTAGGCTGATCCGGCCGTTCGAACTCGGCATCAAGGTCGCGCCCGAATTCGCCTATTTCCTGGTCTATCCGGAGACCGCGGCGAACGATGCGCGCATCGTCGCCTTTCGCGATTGGCTCCTCGAGGAAATCGCCAGGACCCCGACCTGACGGTCAGCCCGCCGCCGCGCCGAACCAGCCGATCACCGCGCCGATGAGAAGCAGCACGCCAAGCCAGTGACCAACATCGATGAGCGTCAGATCCCAGCCGAAACCTTCGTAGCGATGGTTGACCGAAAGCGTGGTGGCGACGAACCCCAGCCAGAGAACGAAGCCGAAGATCACCCCGGCAAGCAGGCTCGGCTCGCCGCCGGTCACGGCGCCGATGATCAGCGACATGACCAGCGCCATGACGAGCTCCGCGATGAAGGAGACGACGAAGGGTAGCATCGATTTGCTCATCGTCGCCGGATCAAGCTTGGCGGCCTTCAGCCACGGCTTGCTCAAGCCCATGTACCAGGCCGCGCCGAACAGCCACGCCACGACGGCAGCAACGATTACCGCCAGCCAATTGATTGCTGAAAAATCCATGGTTCCCTCCGGTCGATTGCGCGATGGAACGCCTGTTCGCCGATGCCGTCAAGCAAGGCGCCAGACGGTGGTGCGCTTGACCTCGGCGTCCTCCAGCGCCCGGGTCACCGCCACTTCATAGACGGCAAGCGGCTCCAGCCCGGTCTTCGGCAGATAGGAACGGCCGGGATCGCCGACGAGAATGTCGCCGCCGCGCGCCTTCAGCGCGACGAACCACGGCATCAGCCTGTCGGCGAAAGTTTTGTCGTAGAAGACGTCGCCGGCCAGCACCAAGTCCCAGCCGGCATCGCTGCCGATGCAGTCGCCTATGAGGAATTTTATCTCGGTCCCATTTGCCTCGGCATTGAGGCGGATCGCGGTCGCGCAGAATGGGTCGATATCGGCGGCGATCACCTCGGCAGCTCCGGCCTTCACCGCGGCAATGGCGACAAGGCCGGAGCCGGAGGCGAAGTCCAGCACGCACTTGCCGCGCACCGCCGCCGGATTGTCGAGGATGTAGCGGGCAAGGCCTTGGCCGCCGGCCCAGGCAAACGCCCAGAAGGGCGGCGGCAGGCCGATTTCGGTCAGCTCGTCCTCGGTCCGCCGCCACAGTTCGTGCGCCTCGTCGGCCAGGTGCAGGCGGATCTCCGGCACATGCGGCGGCGCCATCAGCGCCGTGTTGTCGAGGATGAATTTCCTGGCGCTGTCCGGCGTCAGCGCCGTCATGGCGCCGGCGTCAGGCCGCCCATGCGGCAAACCTCTTGCCATTCGGCCGGCGTCACCGGCTGCACAGACAGCCGCCCGAGCCGCACCAGCGCCATGTCGGCCAGCTTTTGATTGGCCTTGGCTTGCTCCAGCGTCACCGGCTTCGGCATGGCCTTGAAGGCGCGGATATCGACGCACTCCCAGCGGGGATCGTCGGTGGTGCTGTCCTGATGGGCCAGAGCGCAGACTTCGGCGATGCCGACGATGTCCAGCCCGTCATTGGAATGGTAGAAGAAGCCGAGATCGCCGATCTGCATCGCCTTCATGTTGTTGCGCGCCGCATAATTGCGCACGCCGTCCCATTGCGTGCCGGCCTTGCCCTTGGCCTTGAGGTCCTCGAAGGAGAAGACCGAAGGTTCGGATTTGAACAGCCAGTAGTTCATTGTGTTGCTCCTCCTCAGGTGCCGCCGCGACTAAAAGCGCGTCGCGTTCGACCGGCCTCATGCGACGCGCTTTAGGTTCTTGTTGTATGCATGTCGTTATCACAAAACCGCTGCACACTTTTGCGCGACATGCATCAGATATCCGCCGGCTTGTTGAAGCTCCAGTTCCACTGCCGGATTTCGACGCTTTCGAACAGCCCTGCCTTGGTATAGGGATCGGCCGCCGACAGGGCTTTTGCCGCAGCCAGATCGGGCGCCTCGACAACGGCGAGAGTGCCGTTCGGCTTGCCGTCGGCGTCGAGGAACGGGCCGGCGAAGGCCAATTTCTTGTCGCCGTTCAGCCCTTCCAGGAAGGCAAGGTGCTTGGGCCGCGTATCGAGCCGCACCTGCAGCCTTCCTGGCTTGTCCTTGCAAATCAACGCAAACAGCATCTTTCCATCTCCGCAATCGTTCGCGATTACATGTCGGTTTCGGTCTTGAGTGGCCTTGTCATCAACGCCGACACAGCCTGGTCTATGGTTATGGTGCCGTCCAGTATGGCGGCGACGGCGGCGATGATCGGCGCGTCGATCCGGCGCTCGCCGGCGATGCGGGCGGCGATTGCCGCCGTCGGCACGCCTTCGGCCAAAGGCAGGCCGGCAAGCGGCTTGCCTTGCCCCAGCGCCAGCCCATAGGCGAAATTGCGCGACTGCGCGGACGAGCAGGTGAGCAGCAGGTCGCCGAGGCCGGAAAGCCCCATCAGCGTCTCCGGCCTGGCGCCAAAGGCGGCGCCGATGCGGCGCAATTCGACGAAGCCGCGCGTCACCATCGCCGCCTGGGCGCTGGCACCGAGCCCGGCGCCGGTGACGGCACCCGCGGCAATGGCAAAGACGTTCTTCAGCGCGCCGCCGATCTCGACGCCGATTAGATCGTCGCTCGAATAACAGCGCAGATTTTCCGCCGAAAAGCGGGCGGCAAGGTCGGTGGCCAGAGCCTCGTCGCGGGCGGCGACCACGACGGCCGTCGGCAGGCCCCTGGCGACGTCGGTGGCAAAGCTTGGGCCGGACAAAGCGGCGACCGGATTTGCCGGCAGTATTTCCTCGGTGATGGACGATAGCAGCGCGCCGGTGTCGCGCTCGATGCCCTTGGCGCAGAGGACCAGCGGGACGCCTTTCGGCATATGGCTGGACGCGGCCGTCAGCATAATCCGCAACGATTGCGCCGGCGCTACCGCCAGAACGCAGTCGGCACCGTCGAGCGCCGCCTCGATGTCGCTCGTCGCCACGATGCCGGGATCGAGCGCGATGCCCGGCAGATAGCGCGGATTTTCGCCACGGTCGACCGCCGCGACGGTCTCCGGGTCGCGCGCATAGAGGCGGACGAAATGACCGGCGCGCAGCGTGGCCAGCGCCAGCGCCGTGCCCCAGGCGCCGCCGCCGAGCACGGCGACGCGCCAGCCGCTTGGCGCCTTGTGCTCGCTGCCGGTCATGCCTTGGCCCCACGCCGGCCCGAGCCGACCATCGGGGCCGAGACGCTGTCCAGCGGCCAGCGCGAGCGCGGCACGAAATCGGCGGCGTTTTCACCTGATATGCCGGCGCGCAAGCGCTCGATGCCGGCCCAGGCGATCATCGCCGCATTGTCGGTGCAGAGGTTAAGCGGCGGCGCGACGAAGCTGAACCCGGCCTGCTCGCACAGGCCCTGCAATGTCGCCTTGATGGTCCGATTGGCGGCCACGCCGCCGGCGACAACCAATGCAGGCTCGGCCTTGTCCGGGAATTGCTGACGGAACCGGGTCAGCGCCCGCGCAACACGGTCGCCCAGCGCATCCGCCACCGCCGCCTGGAACGAGGCGCAGATATCGGCAACATCCTGGTCGCTCAGCGGGGCGATCGCGGTGGCTGCCTGGCGGACCGCGGTCTTGAGGCCGGAGAAGGAAAAATCGGGCTGCACAGAGCCCTTCATCGGGCGCGGAAAGGCGAAACGCGTCGCGTCACCGGTTGCCGCCGCCTTCTCGACATTCGGTCCGCCCGGATAGGGCAGGCCGAGCATCTTGGCCGTCTTGTCGAAGGCCTCGCCAAGCGCGTCATCGATGGTCGTTGCCCAGCGCTGGTAGTCGCCGACGCCGCGTACGGCGACGATCTGGGTATGGCCGCCGGAGACCAACAGCAAGAGGTAGGGAAAGTCGAGCCCGTCGGTCAATCTGGCCGTCAGCGCGTGGCCTTCGAGATGGTTGATGGCGATCAGCGGTTTTTTTGCTGCCGCGGCGATTGCTTTGGCCGTCATCAGGCCGACGATCAGCCCGCCGACAAGACCGGGACCGGCGGTGGCGGCAATCGCATCGATATCGGCGAGGTCGACGCCGGAATCGGCGAGCGCTGCCTCGATGATGCCGTCGAGCGCCTCGACATGGGCGCGCGCGGCGATCTCCGGCACGACGCCGCCGAAAGCGGCATGCTCCTCGATCTGGCTGAGCACGATGTTCGACAGGATTTGCGGCGTGCTGCGACCGTCCAGCGCCACCACGCTGGCGGCGGTCTCGTCGCAACTCGTCTCAATGCCCAGAACGCGGATCAATTCGTCGCTGTCCAAAAATCGTACAGATTGTACTGTCGGCCTTTCCCCGATAGGAGAAAACCCGAAAACCTGCCGGGGGTTATCACGGACGGCGCGTCATGCAAACAACCTTGAAAATCGGAACACGCGGCAGCCCGCTGGCGCTGGCGCAGGCGCATGAAACGCAGGCGCGACTGATGGCGGCGCATGGCATGCCGGCGGAAGCTTTCGAGGTGGTCGTCATCTCGACCAGCGGCGACCGCATCCAGGACCGGCCGCTGTCGGAAGCCGGCGGCAAGGGCCTGTTCACCAAGGAGATCGAGGAGGCGCTGCTGGCGCGCCGCATCGACATCGCCGTGCATTCGTCGAAGGACATGCCGACGCTGTTGCCCGAGGGGCTGGAACTGTCCGCGTTCCTGCCGCGCGAGGACGCGCGCGATGCCTTCATCGGCAAGGCGGCGCGAACGATTGCCGGCCTGCCGCAAGGCGCCAGGGTCGGTTCGTCGTCGCTGCGGCGCCAGGCGCTGATCCGGCGGATGCGGCCGGACGTCGAAGTGGTGATGTTTCGCGGCAATGTGCAGACGCGGCTGCGCAAGCTCGAAGACGGCATCGCCGACGGCACCATCCTCGCCTATGCCGGGCTGAAGCGGCTCGGGCTCGAAGACGTCGTCACCGACCTGATGCCGCTCGAGGTCTTTCCGCCGGCGCCGGGGCAAGGCGCGATCTGCATC
This sequence comes from Mesorhizobium sp. M0019, assembly GCF_040323975.1. Lineage (NCBI taxonomy): Bacteria > Pseudomonadati > Pseudomonadota > Alphaproteobacteria > Hyphomicrobiales > Phyllobacteriaceae > Mesorhizobium > Mesorhizobium sp. M0019. The sequence goes on from NZ_JAMYVK010000029.1 coordinate 80,614, forward strand.
GAAAGCCGCATCGGAGACCTCGACGTGGAACAGATGCTGGCAGCGATCCACGACGGGCCGACCGGCGAGGCGCTGGCCTGCGAGCGCGCCTTCCTGGCGGCGCTCGACGGGTCCTGCCGCACGCCGATCGCCGGACATGCGACGATATCGGGCGGAACGGTTTCCTTTGCCGGGCTGATCATCTCGCCCGATGGCACGCAGTCGCATGAAGTCAGGCTGCAAGGGCCGGCGCAGGAGGCGGCGCGCATTGGCGCGGAAGCCGCGGCGACCGTTCGGGCCAAGGCCGGCGAAACATTCTTCGATGGCTGGACCTGACATGCTCCGCGTCCTTGTGACGAGGCCCGAACCGGGCGCGTCGCGCACGGGGCGCCGGCTTGCGGATGCCGGCTTTCAGCCGATCCTGCTGCCATTGACCGGAACCGTGGCGCTGCCGGTCGATGCCGGCGCGCCCGCTGACGCCGCGGCGGTCGCGGTCACCAGCGCCAATGCCGTTCGCCATGCGCCGAAAGAGGTCATCGCGGCGCTCGCCGGCTTGCCGTGCCACGCCGTCGGCAGGAAGACGGCGGAAGCCGCCCGCGCTGCCGGGTTTCTGTCGGTCAGCGAAGGCCCCGGCAATGCCGAGGCGCTGGCCGATGCGCTTGCTGGCGGTTACGCGGGGCAGACGATCGTCTATCTCTGCGGGCGGGTGCGATTTCCCGACTTCGAGGAAGGGCTGTTGGCGTCGGGCGTTCAGGTCCGCGCCGTCGAGAGCTACGACACCGTTGTCCTGGATTACTCCGACGAGGCCGTTCTTGCGCGCCTGTCCGCCCGGCCGGTCGAGGCGGTGCTGCTCTATTCGGCCAAGGCGGCCACCGCTATGCAGGCCCTGGCTAGCCGGCCGGTGCTGCGCGGTGTTTTTGAAAAAACGCGCTTTTTCGGATTATCGGGGCGCATCGCCGCGGCCTTGGGCGATGTCGCCGAGATCCGGATTGCGCCTGAGCCCAGCGAGGACGCGCTGCTGGGACTTTTGCAGGCGTCGCGCTGACCGGCATCCGCCGCTGCTCTGTGCCAGCTTGTTCCAAAGGTTGGCGCCGCCCCTCACCTGCCTGCCGGCATCGTCTCCCCGTATAGTGACGGGGAGAGGGTGCCTTCGCCGAGGATTTCGCCAACCTCCAGCGTTGCAGAAGAAGCGTCTGGACTCGTGAGAGCCCTTCTCCCCGTCACTATACGGGGAGAAGTGACCGGCAGGGTGATGAGGGGCAGTGCCAACGTGGATGACTGCGCTCGGGCACATTTTGTTCTTGCTTTGTGCCGGCAGCTATGCTACTAATCTAGTTATGGTGCTAATTGGCTCCAACGACCCGCCCGCCGAGGCGGGTTTTTTGTGTGCCGAGCATGGGCCTTGGCTTGAAACGTGGATTCGGCCCTGCGGCGTTTTGCCAAAACTGAACTCCAGGCCGTGGCGTCATCACGCCGCCCCTTTTCACCGCTTGGTGATGTGCTAGACCCTTCAAACCATCCCGAAGCGAATTTTGCGGAGCCCGAGCATGGTCAAGACGCCGAAGATGCGGCATTCCAAGAGCCGCCGTGAGCCGGTGACCATCGAGCTTGAGCCTGGCGCCGTCTCGCGAGTCGCCGACGAACAGGATGCCGTGACCTCGCAGACCGACGAGGCGCGGGCCGAGGAAGCGGCGAACGCCTCGCAGCCGGAGCCACCTGAAGAGCCGGTGCATGCGGACCAGACCGATCTCGAGCCATGGGAACATGCCGACGCAGCCGCGCCGGCCGGCACGCAAGAGCCGGCGGATGCCGGCGTCGATTCTGCCAGGGAAGCGGAAACCCCTTATCCCGCCGGTTCGGATGCGCCGGCCGGGCGCTCCACGGTTTCCGACTACAGTTTCGAAGATGCATCCAGCGGAACCGGGGCCAACGAACCGGGGATCCCAGGTTCCGGCGAGAAGACAGCTGAGACGAGGGACGACCATATGGCAGCGCTGCCGAAGCGAAGCGGCATCAACGGCATCGCCGCCGGTATTATCGGCGGCGTCATCGCCCTCGCCGCGGCCGGCGGGCTGCAATTTGCCGGCCTGCTCGGTGCGCCGGGGTCGGGCGGCGTGTCGCTCGACGCGGTCAATGGTGAGATCGTTTCGCTGAAACGCGAGGTCGCGGACCTCAGACAGGCGGGCGCCAACAATGACGCATCGGCCAAGGTGGACGGGCTGTCGTCGGCGCTGGATCAGGTCTGGGCGGACGTTGCGACGTTGAAGTCGGCGGTCGAGCAAGGCGGTTCCGGCGACAATGCCGGCCTGGCAGCACTTGGCGACAAGGTAAGGCAGATCGAGACGGCGGTTGCGGCCCTCGGCAAGGCCGGCGGTACGGCGCCGGTCGATCTCGGCCCGCTCAACGAAAGGCTGGCCGCGCTCGATGCGCTGGTGAAATCGGCCGGCGAGACGACAAAGGCGCAGGACAGCCGGCTTGCGGCCCTGGAACAGTCGGTTTCACAGATCTCGGGCAAGGTCGATGCACAGGCTTCGCAGCCGAAGATCGCACTGGCCATTGCCGCTTCGGCGCTCAAGGCAGCGCTCGACCGCGGTGCACCGTTCGCCGCCGAGCTCGAAACCTTTGCCGCGATCTCACCCGATGCACCCGAGATCGCGACGTTGCGCACCTATGCCGAAAAGGGCGTCCCGATGCGCTCCGAGATCGCCGCCGAAGCGGACGGCGCCGCCAACGCGATGGTCGCTGCCGCGACGCCCATCGACCAGAATGCCGGCATCCTGCAGAAGCTGCTGTCCAGCGCCGAATCGCTGGTCAAGGTCAGGCCGATCGGCGCCGTCGAAGGCACCGGCGTTCCGGAAACCGTCGCGCGCATGGAGGTCGCGGTCAACCAGGGCGACTACGCCAAGGCGCTCAGCGAATACGAAACCCTGCCTGAGGCGGCCAAGGCCGCCGGCGCCGACTTTGCCGGCAAGCTGAAAGCGCGGATGGAGGTCGAGACGCAGATCGATTCGCTCATCGCCGGCGCGATGAAGGCGTGAGGAACCCAATGATCCGCATCCTCGCCTTCCTTGCCGCCGTCTTTGCGCTCGGGCTCGGCTTCGCCTGGCTGGCCGACCGGCCGGGCGAAATGCTCGTCACCTTCAACGGCTATCAATACCAGGTCAGCCTGATGGTCGCGGCGGTGGCGGTCGTTGCCGTGGTTGCCGCGGTGATGATCGTCTGGTGGCTGGTCAAGGCGCTGTGGAACAGCCCCTATACGATCTCGCGCTATTTCCGCGTGCGTCGCCGCGACCGCGGCTACCAGGCGCTGTCGACCGGGATGATCGCCGCCGGCGCCGGTGACGGCGCGCTCGCCCGCAAGAAGACCAAGGAAGCGGCAAAGCTGATCCGCTCCGATCAGGAGCCACTGATCCAGCTGCTCGACGCGCAGGCCTCGCTGCTCGAAGGCGACCATGAAGGCGCCCGCGAAAAGTTCGAGACCATGCTCGATGATCCCGAAATGCGGCTGCTCGGCCTGCGCGGGCTTTATCTCGAGGCCGAGCGGCTCGGCGACCGCAACGCAGCCCGCCACTATGCCGGCCGTGCCGCGGCGGTGGCGCCGCAACTGGCCTGGGCGGCCGAATCGACGCTGGAAGACCTGACCGGACGCGGCGACTGGGATGGCGCGCTGAAACTGGTCGACGCCCAGAAGTCGACCCGGCAGATCGAGCGTGACGCCGCCAACCGGCGCCGCGCCGTGCTGCTTACCGCCAAGGCGCAGGCGCTGATCGACAGCGATGCTAATGCCGCCCGGACGGCGGCTCTGGAAGGCAACCGGCTGCGGCCGGATTTCGCGCCGGCGGCGGTCGTCGCGGCGAAATTGCTGTTTCGGCAGAACGACGTGCGCAAGGGCTCGAAAATCCTCGAGGCGGCGTGGAAGGCCGAGCCCCATCCGGAGATCGCCGAACTCTACATTCATGCCAGGCCGGGCGATGCCGTGCTCGACCGGCTGAACCGGGCAAAGAAGCTGCAGGAACTGAAGAAGAACCATGCCGAGGCCTCGCTGGCCGTGGCGCGCGCCGCGCTCGATGCCCAGGAGTTTTCAACCGCCCGTCGGGAGGCTGAAGCCGCCATCCGCATCGATCGCCGCGAAGGCGCCTATCTGCTGCTGGCCGATATCGAGGAGGCCGAAACCGCCGACCAGGGCAAGGTGCGGCAGTTGCTGTCGAAAGCGGTGAGAGCGCCGCGCGACCCGGCCTGGGTCGCCGACGGCGTCGTCTCCGAGCGCTGGGCTCCGATATCGCCGATCACCGGCAGGCTCGACGCATTCGAATGGCGGGCGCCGATGGAGCGGCTCGGACAGTTGATCGACGGTCATGAGGATACGCCGGAGGCGCCGGTGCCGGCCATCGCGGCTCCAGCCAGGCCGGTACAGGAAAGAGCCGGGACGATCGAGCACACGGCGGAGACACCGGGCACAGCGACCGAGGAGAAGACGGACGACCGTGCCGGCGAGGATCATGTGACACCAATCACCGCGGCGGCGTTTGCCCAAGTGCCGGAAGATGCCGAGGCCGTCGAGCCGGCGCAGGAGCTGACGCGGCTGCCCGACGACCCCGGCGTCGATCCAGACGACGCGGCGGATAAATCGACGCGCCGGTTTCGTTTGTTCTGATCAGGGTCGAGTGGACCCGGGCTTATTGGGAATGATTTGATGTTCGAACGCGTTTTGTCGTTTCTAAGGGATCTGCCGTCCGGTGGTGGCGCCAGCCCCAGCGCCGACGATCCGCGCATTGCCGCGTCCGCCCTGCTTTTCCACGTGATGAACGCCGACGGGGTGCGCCAGGATACCGAATGGGAACGGTTCAAGAAGGTGCTGGCGGAAAGCTACTCGATCAGCGGCGACGAACTCGACGCATTGGCGGCTGCCGGCGAGCGGGCCGACAATGAGGCGATCGACCTCTACGCTTTCACCAGCGTGCTCAAGCGCCATCTCGACGCCGAGGCGCGAAAGGCCTTCATCGGCCTGATGTGGGAGATCGTCTATGCCGATGGCGAGCTGCACGAGCTCGAGGACAATACCGTGTGGCGGGTCGCCGAGCTGATCGGCGTCGAACGTCGCGACCGTGTCGAGGCGCGCCTCAAGGCGGCCGCCGCGGCTCCTGGTGCTGCCGGAACCTCAAGCGACGAATAGACAGGATCCCGCCTTCCAATGCCGCCCAAGCCAAGTCCGAGACCAAAGATCCTGATCGTGCTGCATCAGGAGCATTCGAGCCCCGGACGGGTCGGCCATATGCTTATCGAGGAAGGCTTCGATCTCGACATCCGCCGACCGCCGCTCGGCGAGGCCTTGCCGCAGACGCTGGATGGCCATGCCGGCGCCGTGGTGTTCGGCGGGCCGATGAGCGCCAATGACGGCGACGAGTTCGTCCGCCGCGAGACCGACTGGCTCAAAATTCCGCTCAACGAGAACCGGCCGCTGCTTGGCATCTGCCTCGGCGCGCAAATGCTGGTCAAGCATCTCGGCGGCAGGGTCGAGGGCCATGGCGAGGGCCTCGTCGAAATCGGCTGGTATCCGCTGAAGGCGACCGAAGCGGGCAGCAGGCTGATGCATTGGCCGGAGATGGTCTATCAGTTCCATCGCGAAGGCTTTTCGCTGCCGAAGGACGCGACGCTTTTGGCGACGGCCGAAACCTATCCCAACCAGGCCTTCCGCTATGGCGACAATGCCTGGGGCATTCAGTTCCATGGCGAATTGACCCGGGCGATGATGCAGCGCTGGGTGGTGCGCGGCGCGCACCGCTTCGAACTGCCCGGCGCGCAGCCCGGTCGCGACCATCTCGGCGGCCGGCTGATCTGGGACATGCACCTCAAGCGCTGGCTCGGCGAGTTCCTGCCGATGATTTTCGGCAAGCCGGCGCTGCGGTAATCAGTTTCGCCCCCTGAGATGACGCACCTTGCGCAGCTGCGGGAACAGCACCGCCCACAGGCCGGCAACAGCGATCGCCCCGACACCCCCGACCACCACGGCCGGAACCGTGCCGATCAACGCCGCCATGGTACCGGCGCGGAATTCGCCGAGCTCATTGGAAGCGCCGACAAACACCTGGTTGACAGCGTTGACGCGGCCGCGAACGTCGTCCGGCGTCCACAGCTGGATCAGCGTCTCGCGGATATAGACGCTGAACATGTCGGTGGCGCCGAGCAGCGCAAGGGCCGCAATCGACAGCCAGGTGATGGTCGAGAGGCCGAACAGAACCGTGAACGCGCCGAACAGCGCGACGAAGCCGAGCATGACAAGGCCGGCATGGTTGCGGATCGGGTGTCCGGCCAGCCAGATGGCGACGCAGATGGCGCCGACGCCGGGCGCCGAGCGCAACAGGCCGAGCCCCCATGGGCCGAGTTCGAGGATATCGCGCGCGTAGACCGGCAGCAGCGCCGAGGCGCCGGACAGGAGCACCGCAAACAGATCGAGCGAAATCGCGCCGAGCACGATCTTTTCGCTCCAGATATAGCCGAAGCCGGCGAACAGGGTCTGTACCGTCGGCCTGTCGGTCCGGCTGCGCTGGGCAGGCTTAGGGATGGTGAAGATCAGCACGGCGGCAACCAGCATCAGCACGGCGGCGGTGGTGTACGCGGCTTCGGCTGAAAGCCCGTAGAGCAGGCCGCCGGCGACCGGCCCGACGATGGTTGCCGTCTGCCAGGCGGACGAGTTCCAGGCGATGGCGTTGGCGAAATCCTCGGGCGGCACCAGATTGGCGAACAGCGATGAGGAGGCCGGCCCGAAGAAGGCGCGCGCGATGCCGAACATGGCGAGCACGATGAAGACCGGCATCGGCCCGGAGAGGCCGCGTAGCGTCAGCAGCAGCAGGGCCAAGGCGCAGCCCGCCTCGACCAGCACCGCCAGCGCCATGATCAGCCGGCGCCCGAAACGATCGGCAACGTCGCCGGTGACCAGCACCAGCAGCAGCGAAGGCAGGAACTGGACGATGCCGACAAGGCCGAGGTCGAACGGGTCGCGGGTGAGATCGTAGATCTGCCAGCCGACGGCGACCGACACGATCTGGGTGGAGAATGTCGAGAGGAAGCGCGCCGCCCAGTAGCTCAGGAACGGCCGGTGGCGAAAGGCGGCATAGCGCTGGTCGGATGGTACTTGGGATTCTGTGGTCATGGAATAAGGCCCCGTGGCGGCGATGTCGGCCGGCGGGGCACTTCCACGATGGGCGCTGGTCCGGCCAAAAGAGCCTTTAGCGCAGTTCGGCCGGAGGCGCGCGCAAAAATCCGGCCTGGCTCCAGCTTTTTTCAGGCTGCCATACCAATTGCAGGCGGCAACCACGCTCGGCGGAGATGGAGAGGGTTATTTGGCGCGCAGGTCGAGTTCCTTCGCGCCCCCCTCTGTCCTGCCGGACATCTCCCCCTCAAGGGGGGAGATCGGACGTCGCGACGTCCTTCGCCAGTCTCCGGCTTCGAAGGCAATTTGTACGTTCAAAGATTTGTACGTTTAAAGAGTAGCGCCATCGGCGAGGCAGCTGATCTCCCCCCTTGAGGGGGAGATGTCCGGCAGGACAGAGGGGGGCGCTGTCCCATAAGCGCTAACTTAGGGCATGGCAGCTATCCTTGCTGCGGCGGATTGGTTTTTGCGCCGTCTTGGTGGGTCGCAGACGTGA
>NZ_JAMYVK010000030.1:0-85918 GCF_040323975.1 Mesorhizobium sp. M0019
GATTATTTCAACCCGCCGCACCGGAGCCGGTTAGCCTTTTTGCCCTCTGACTTAGGGGCCTTGCGAGGCGCGTAAATAGTTTCGGCGGGTCTGGGCTAACCGTTGTGCGGGCGCAACTTATTCGCTCAGTTTCCCGACATCGCCTTGAGGTTGGCGGCGTAGGCGTCGACATCGTCCTTGCCGATGATCTTGGTCGGCACGATGATCAGGCCATCGGCGGGAACGCCCGACTTGTCGCCCTCGAGATAGGCGGCCATCAGCTTCATGCCCTGATAGGCCCATTCGAAAGGCTGCTGTACGACGGTGGCGGCGACGGTGCCTTCCTTGACGCCGCCCAGCGTGATCGGATCGTCGTCGAAGCCGACGACGGTGATCTGGCCGAGCTTGCCGGCATCGCGCAGCGCTTCATAGATGCGCGGCGTGTTGTAGGAGTAGAAGCCGACCATGCAGGTGACGTCGGGGCTGGCGACCAGCGCGTCCTCGACGTTCTTCTTGGCGCGGGCCTGGTCGATGTCGTCGCCACGCACGTCGACCAATTCGATCTTGGTGCCGGCGAGGCCGTCCTTCATGCCCTGGATGCGTTCCTTGGCATTGTCGGCGCCGAGCAGGCCAACGAAGCCGAGGCACTTGCCGCCGTCGGGCATTGCCTTCTTGGCGATCTCTGCCGCCTGCTTGCCGGCATCGACATTGGAAGAGCCGATATAGGCGACACGCTTGGTCTGCGGTGCGTCGCTGTCAGTGGTGAACAACGCCGTTTCCGAGGCGATCTTGTTCAGCCCGTCGGTCGACGTCTTGGGATCGACGGCCGAGACCATGATCGCCTTAACACCGGCCGTCACCAGATCGTCCATAAGGCGCTGCTGGATGGCGACCGAGGACTGCTCCGGATATTTGAGTTCGAGATTGTAATTGGGCAGTTCGCCTTGAGCCTTCTTGACGCCGGCTTCGGCAGCCTTCCAGAAATCGGAAGCGCCGTTGACGACGAAGGCCAGTGTCGGCTTGTCGTCGGCCCGCGCAATTGCGCTGACGGACAGGCCGAGCAGCAGGGCCGCAGCGGCGACGGACGCATTTCGTATCGCAGATTTCATATTCAACCTCCCATTTGACTCAGTAATTTCGCTGATGATGAACGTGCCGGCGCGGCTTGGACGCCCTCCTCCTCAGGGTTTCGGCAGCGAAGAACGACGCCATTCCAGCCGCGATCGTCGACTTTAGAGACTCATTCGTCGTTCGTAAATAGTCCGATTTGTCTGACATTTCCTCGAAACGGCAGGCGAGCTCCGGCTGACGGGAACCGTCCGACACCAGGCTGGCTCGCGTTCCGAACACGCGCGGTCCGATGTCGTCCGGGCATGATGGATTGACGTTATAGGGATGCCAGATATTAGTAAAGAGTATTAGTTGATCGGGATACTCGCCACAAACGAGAGAGGCCTCCCCAGTCACAACCGTTTTGGATTGGCGACTAAATCGTCTAAGAGGGTCGATTATATCTATTAGTGGCGCTTTGCCTTATAAATGCGAAAATTCGAGGGACTAACGCCATGAACGAACCACTTCGGGATGCGGTCCTTCAGGGTACCAGACGGCGCAAGCCGTCCGGGAAAAACCCCAAGGGCCGCGTCACCATGACCGACATCGCCAGGGCCGCAGGCTGTTCGCAGGCGACGGTCTCGTTCGTCCTCAACAACACGCCAGGCATCAGGCTGTCGCAGCAAACCCGAGAGCGAGTGATTGAGACCGCACGAACGCTGGGCTATTCGCCGCCCGTGTTTTCTGCCTTGCGAGCCCCTGTTGCCGCATTCGGCGGGCTGGATGGCGTGATCGGCTTCGCAGTCGACCAACTTGCGACCAGCCCGGAGGCGGTCGTCGCCATTGAAGGGGCGCGGCAAGCCTCATGGAACGCCGGCAATGTGCTTTTGGTGGCGCAGACCATGGGCGACGAGGTGATGGAGCCTCGCGCCATCGCGGCGCTGACCAAGCGGGGCATTTCGGCGCTGATCTACATGACCATCTTCACCCGCGAGATCGTCGCGCCGGACCATCTCTACGGCCTCGACATTCCGGTCATCCTGCTCAACTGCTACACTGCCGACTATGCCTTCCCCGCCGTGGTGCCGAGCGAGATCGCCGGCGGCCAGAGCTCCACCCGGCACCTGATCAGCCATGGCCACCGGCGTATCGCCACCATTACCGGCGAGCCCTGGATGCAGGCGGCGCAGGACCGGCTGAAGGGCTACCGCCGGGCGCTGGCGACGGCCGACATCCCGTTCGACCCGGCGCTGGTCGTCGAAGGCGACTGGTCGGCGAGCGCCGGCTATGCCGCGACCGTCAAGCTCTTGGCGCTGAAGGACCGGCCGACCGCGATCTTCTGCCAGAACGACCGCACCGCGATCGGCTGCTACGAGGCGCTGAAGGAGGCCGGCCTGCACATCCCCCGGGATATTTCGGTGATCGGTTATGACGACGAGGAGATCGCGCGGCATCTGTTCCCGCCGCTGACGACGTCGATCCTGCCGCATATGGCGATGGGACAATGGGCGATCGAGCAGCTCGAAGTCCCCGCTGCTCCCGGTCGTGGCCGCTATCCCATCACCAAGCTCGAATGCCCGCTGGTGGTGCGGGAGTCGGTTGGCGCTCTGGCGGGCTGAGGCGAGAGCGCCGGCGATCGACAATGGCACAGGCTTGACATCGGGCCCGGCATATACCCGATTGATTTCATGAGATTGCAAAGCTGCTACAATTTTCAGGACTTCCGCCGGCTGGCAAAACAGCGCCTGCCGGGGCCGATCTTCGACTATATCGATGGCGGCGCCGACGACGAGACGACGCTGCGGCGCAACACGGCTGCGTTCGAGAACTGCGATCTCGTCCCCAACGTGCTTGCCGGCGTCGGGCAGATCGACATGTCGGTCACCGTCATGGGCCAGAAACTGGCGATGCCGGTCTATTGCTCGCCGACGGCACTTCAACGGCTGTTCCACCATAGCGGAGAGCGCGCCGTCGCCGCAGCCGCGGAGAAGTTCGGCACGATGTTCGGCGTGTCGTCGCTTGGGACGGTCAGCCTGGAGGAAGTCCGCAAGCACCGAGTACCGCAGGTCTATCAGTTCTATTTCCACAGGGATCGCGGCCTGAACCGCGCCATGATGGAGCGCGCCAAGACGTCCGGCGTCGACGTGATGATGCTGACGGTCGACAGCGTCACCGGCGGAAACCGCGAACGCGACCTGCGGACCGGTTTTTCCATCCCCTTTCGGCTTACGCTCGGCGGCATGATGCAGTTTGCGATCAAGCCGAGATGGGCCATCGACTATTTGACGCATGAAAAATTCAGCCTGCCGCAGTTGGACGGCCATATCGACCTCGGCGGCGGAGCGCTTTCCATCAGCCGCTATTTCACTGAGATCCTCGATCCATCGCTGGATTGGAAGGACGTCGAAGACATGGTCCGTTTCTGGAACGGCCAGTTTTGCCTGAAGGGGATCATGAGCGTCGCCGATGCCAGAAAGGCGGTCGACATCGGCTGTACCGGCATCGTTCTTTCAAACCACGGCGGCAGGCAGTTGGACGGCTCGCGCAGCCCCTTCGACCAGCTGGCGGAGATCGTCGACGCGGTGGGCGACAAGATCGACGTGATCATCGACAGCGGCGTCCAGCGCGGCACGCATGTCCTGAAAGCCCTGTCACTGGGCGCCAAGGCCGTCGGCGTCGGGCGCTACTATCTCTTCCCGCTGGCCGCCGCCGGACAGGCCGGCGTCGAACGGGCGCTCGGCCTGATGCGAACCGAGATCGAACGCGACATGCGGCTGATGGGATGCAGGTCGGTGGCAGAGCTTTCGAGAGCGAATGTGCGGTTTAGGTGATAGAGCCGGGAAGTGGCGCACGGCATAAGCTTTTTCGAAGTGCGATACTATACCGACCTGCCGCCGCTCCTGCCGTCCGTTTCGAAGACAGTCTCGCCGGAAACAGCATCCGTATATCCGCCCTCAAGCTGCTGCAACGTATGCCGGAACCGATCAAGATTGCCCAGCATTTTGGGCCTGGCATCGACCATGTGCTGAAAAGTGTCCCACTCTCCAATCGAGAAGAAGGCGCCATCTCCCGATTTGACGAGAGCCATTTTTCGCAACCCCTCGAAATTGCGCGGAGCGCTGCTGAACAGTTCGACGAATTCGTCTTCACTACCCGGCTTGACCCGGAAGCGGACGCTGTTGAATGCCGTCATCTACGTTCCCCCGTGAAAGAACTGAAAACCTCGAATATGCGAGGCCCTAACGCACCTCGAACCCTTCGAACAGGTGTAGAGGAAAATCGGAAGGTTGGCTTCAGTCACCTCTGGCCGAAAGCCCCGTTTCTGGCGCTATTTTGCCAGGAAGAGGACGACGCTCGATCGCAATCGGTACGCCCTTCCGACCGGCAATGAAACGCGCTGTTAACGCCGTTCGCGGGTGACAGGATGTTGGCCGCAGTTCGAAGGTATAATCTGCGTCTCGCTGTCAGTTGCGGAGGCGAAAATGAATTTGCTTCGGATTGCGCTCTTGTGCACGGCCATGATCGACCTTGGAATGCCGGCCGTTCGCGCTGAGGATCGGCCTGTGCCGCAGAACAATAAAGCCGCAACAACGCAGCCGCCCGTTCATTGTGAAGGCCAAAATTGTCTCCCGCCGGCGAAAGATCCCGTGCAGGAATGCACTGGCCAGGATTGCACGCCAGGCCCGCCGACTGAACCGGGGCCGGAGATTAAGCAGGCCGACTGAGCAGCATTAGCTGACGATCCCCTTTTTGCCATGGATGGCGCTCAGCCCTCGCGACTTTCCGGCCACCGGTGGTAGATTCTGTTACCTATGTTCCCGGGGTAGGCATGGGTTTAATGGCGCGCCCGAAGAGATTCGAACTCCTGACCCCCAGATTCGTAGTCTGGTGCTCTATCCAGCTGAGCTACGGGCGCGCAACAGGCCATGCTTTGCATAGCCCCGCGATCCGATCCTGGCGACCGGCCGCGAATGTGACGTGTTCCGTAGCGACTGAATGTGCGAAAAGCAAGCCGATCCTGGCCAAAAGTTTTGCCGTCATGTTTTGCCGTCATGCGCCGGCCGGCGAAGGCAAGATCGCGTCACGCGGCGGCCGAGCCGATAAGTCGTCGTCTTGGATCAGTCATTTGCCAATCGGAACGGCCCGTAACGAAACACGCCGTTGCACGGCGGCCGAGCCGATGGCTCGTAGTCTCGGACCAACCATTTGCGAATTGAAACGGTCCGTAACGAAACGGTTCGTTACGCCGGGCGGCGCAGACCGTTGCGGGCCTGGTCGAGCCGGACCGGCTGGTCGGGAATGGTGACCGCGAATGTGGTGCGGCCGCCGATGCTTTCGACCAGCTCCACCGTGCCGCCATGGGCGCGGATCAATTCATGGGCGATCGCCAGGCCAAGGCCGGTGCCGCCGCTGCGGGCCGAGCCGCGAAATGCCGCGAACAGGTTTTCTCGCGCCTTTGGCGGCAGGCCGGGGCCGGTGTCGGTGACGACGATGCGGCTGACGCTGCCGATGCGCTCGGCCGATATGGTCAGGCGGCGCACCACGGCGCTCTCGGTGTCGGCCGCCATCGCCTGCACGGCGTTGCGGCTAAGATTGGTGAGCACGCGGAACAGCTGGTCGGAATCGGCGTCGACCTCGAGCACCGGATCGACGGCGTTGACGAATTCGATGCCGCATTCGATGTCGAGCAGGCCCTGGACGTCCTCGACCAGCTGGCGCAGCCGCAGCCTGCGGCGCGACGGCGGCGGCTCCTGGGTGCGGCCATAGGCCAGCACGCCCTCCGAGTAGGACACCGCACGGTCGAGCGCGCGCAGCAGTTTTGGTGCGAAGGCCTGCACGGTCGGGTCCTTGACCTGGCGCAGGCGGTCCGACATCAGTTGCGCCGAGGCGAGGATGTTGCGCATGTCGTGGTTGATCTTCGACACGGCCAGGCCGAGATCGGCCAGGTGCTTCTGCTCGGTCAGCATCTTCTGCAGCCGCTCCTGCATCTGCGACAGCTCGCGTTCGGCGACGCCGATCTCGTCGGCCCGGGCGGCGGGGTGAATGATGCGACCGGGATCGTCGGGCGCCTCGGAAAAGGACAGCATCGAGCGTGTCATCGTCCTGATCGGGCCGATCATGATCAGGTCTATCGCGGCGTAGACCAGCATGGCGGTGAACAGCGAGATCAGCAGCGAGACGAAGGCGACGTTGCGCGAATAGATCAGCATGGCATTGCGCAGGCGGTGGTCGGGCATGATCAGCTCGAATTCTTTGTCGCTGTCGCCGACCGGCCCGAAAACGCGCAGCATCCGCTTGCCGCCGAAAAACAGCGTGTCCAGCGCGCCGGTCATACCCTTGATCATGCCGACATTGGCGATATCGATATGCTCGTCGACCTGCGGCGGCATTTCGGCCACGACCAGAAGCCGCGAGACGCCGCCGTCGCGCACGGCGATCGCCTTGGCGCCGATCGCCATCAGTACGTCGTTCTGGGCGGCACGCGACAGCGAGGCAGGTTCGCCCTGCACCAGGACGATGGAAACCGCGGCGGCGGTGCTCAGCCTCTCCTTCAGCCAACTCAGCCTGTAGCTGGCGATCCAGGGCACGAAGATGAGGATTTCGGCCAAGAGCACGAAGACGATGGTGAGCAGCAGCAACTTGGTCGACAGGCCGCGCGCCAGCGGCACCCTGCGGGTGGCCGCCTTCGCCTGGGCGATGCTTTCGTCGGTTGCTGGGACTTCACTCATGCTCGTCGTCACGGCTGCCTGTCATCACGGCTGCTTGTCTTAGGGACTGCTCGTCTTCACGATCGCTTGATCGGGTGAGATTAGGCGATTGCGGCTTTTTTGCCAAATTCATCCTTGGTCGAAGCCGGACAAAGGGCCGCAAGATTTCGATGCCGGTCCGACAATGCCGGCCCGACACGCTGGATTGACTTCCAAAACCCTTCTTTCTATAAGCCCGCTCACGCTCGGGCCATTCGTCCCGGCGCGGTTTCGATCGCGCCAAAACCGGCCCGGCAAAGCTCCTGTTACAAAGTGACAGAATCAAGAAGGGCCGCACCCCGCGGTATTTAAACAAATGAAGCGTACTTACCAGCCGTCCAAACTCGTCCGCAAACGCAGGCACGGTTTCCGCGCCCGCATGGCCACCAAAGGTGGCCGTGGCGTCGTCGCAGCCCGCCGCAACCGCGGCCGCAAGCGTCTCAGCGCCTGAGCACCAAGCGAGAGACAAGATCGTTGCCCGCAACCGGCAAGCCAACGGGTGCCCATCCCAAGCGGCTTCTGAAGCGCGCGGAATTCCTGGCTGTCCGCCGCGGCGAAAAGCGCCGCGGGCGGCTTTTCCTCGTCGAGGTCCTGGGCCGCGGCGACAGCGAGGCGCCGCGCGTCGGCTACACCGTCACCAGGAAGGTCGGCAACGCCGTCGTTCGCAACCGCATCCGGCGGCGGCTCAGAGAGGCCGTGCGCACGCATGCCGCGGATGACATGGCGCCGGGCAATGATTATGTCATCGTCGGGCGCGAAGACGTGCTTACCACTCCGTTCGGCCAGTTGAAGGCCGAACTCTCCCGCAGATTGCGTGGAACACGATAGGCCAAGGGCTTCGATGGAAAACAACCGCAACTTCTTCATCACCATCGCACTGTCGGTGCTGATCCTGGCGCTTTGGCAATATTTCTATGTGATGCCACGCAGCGAGATGCAGCGCGAAGCCGCCCGCATCGAAGAGCAGCGCGTGGCGGAGCAGAAGAAGGCCGCCCAAGGCACCAGTCCGGGCGCCAGCGAAACACCGGTGCAGCCCGGCGCCATTCCGAGCGCGCCTGGCGGCGACGCCGTGACGCCGGCCAGCCGCGACCAGGCGATTGCCTCGACCAGCCGCGTCAAGATCGACACGCCGAGCCTCGAAGGCTCGATCAACCTCACCGGCGCACGTCTCGACGATCTCAAGCTCAAGCATTACAGGGAGACGGTCGACAAGACCTCGCCCGAGATCGCGTTGCTCAACCCGGCGTCCCTGCCGAACGGCTATTTCGCCGAGATTGGTTTTTCCGGCACGCCGGATGTGGGCAGGCTGCCGGGTCCCGACACCGTCTGGCAGACCGACGGCAATGCGACGCTGACACCGGCGACGCCGGTGACACTGACCTTCACCAACGACAAGGGCCTGACCTTCAAACGCACCTTCTCGGTCGACGCCCAGTATATGTTCACCGTGTCCGACACGGTCCAGAACGGCGGCTCGGCGCCCGCGACGCTGTCGAACTATGGCCGCGTCACCCGTTTCGACAAGCCGGCTATCGCCAGTACTTATGTGCTGCACGAAGGCCTGATCGGCGTTACCGGAAGCGAGGGCCTGCAGGAGTACAAATACTCCAGCGTCGAATCGGAAAGGGAATACAAGCCAGGCAAGTCGACCGACGGCTGGCTAGGCATCACCGATAAATACTGGGCGGTGACCCTGGTGCCGCCTGGCGGCCGCGAATTTCAGCCCAAATTCTCTTATTTCGAGTTCAAAAGCGGGCCCCATCCGCACAGCTACCAGTCCGATTTCCTGTCCGATCCGGTCACAATCGCTCCCGGGCAATCGACGACCGTGGAGTCGGAGATATTCGCCGGCGCCAAGGAAGTTTCGACGATCAACGCCTATGAAAAGGACCGTCATATCCGTCAGTTCGACCTCCTGATCGACTGGGGCTGGTTCTATTTCATCACCAAGCCGATGTTCTGGCTGATCGACACGCTTTACAAATTCTTCGGCAATTTCGGTCTGGCGATCCTCGCCACCACCGTCATCGTCAAGGCGCTGTTCTTCCCGCTCGCCAACAAGTCCTATGCGTCGATGGCGAACATGAAGAAGGTGCAGCCCAAGATGCTCGAGATCCGCGAGAAATACGCGGACGACAAGATGAAGCAGCAGCAGGCGATGATGGAGCTCTACAAGACCGAGAAGATCAATCCGCTCGCCGGCTGCTGGCCGGTGGCATTGCAGATCCCGGTGTTCTTCTCGCTCTACAAGGTGCTCTACATCACCATCGAAATGCGGCACGCGCCGTTCTTCGGCTGGATCCAGGATCTGGCGGCGCCGGACCCGACATCGATTTTCAACCTGTTCGGGCTGATCCCCGTTACCTTGCCGCACATGCTGATGATCGGCGTCTGGCCGCTGATCATGGGCGTGACGATGTTCCTGCAGATGCGCATGAACCCGACGCCGCCGGACCCGACGCAGGCGGCGATCTTCACGTGGATGCCCGTGATCTTCACCTTCATGATGGCGGGTTTTCCGGCCGGCCTCGTCATCTACTGGGCCTGGAACAACACGCTGTCGATCCTGCAGCAGGGCGTGATCATGAAGCGGCAAGGCGCCAAGATCGAATTGTGGGACAATCTGGTCGCGCTGTTCCGCAAGAAACCGTCACCGGCGGAATAGCCGGCGCTCCGACGATGCGAGACCAAAAAGCCCCGGTTCGTCCGGGGCTTTTTGCACAAGCTGCCCGCCTGGATTAAGCGATTGGTACTGCCGGACGGATCGCGCTATTTTGACCTGCCTGGCAGTTGCTCGACGGAGCTCGATATGACCGGACCCAATCCATCGATCAAGCATCCGATCCCGTTGCACACACGCGTCGGCTTTCTGAAACCGCTGGTGACGGCGCCGAATATCGAGATCGGCGACTTCACCTATTATGACGACCCTGACGGACCCGACAAATTCGCCGAAAAATGCGTGCTGCATCATTATCCGTTCATCGGCGACAGGCTGGTCATCGGCAAGTTCTGCGCCATCGCCGAGGGCGCGCGCTTCATCATGAACGGCGCCAATCACGCCATGTCCGGCTTTTCGACCTATCCGTTCAACATCTTTGGTCACGGCTGGGAGGAAGGCTTCGACCCGGCGACATGGTCGAAGGAGGTGCGTGGCGACACAATCGTCGGCAATGACGTCTGGATCGGCATGGAAGCGGTGATGCTGCCGGGCGTGAAAATCGGCGACGGCGCTATCGTAGCGGCAAAGTCGGTGGTGACGCACGATGTGCCAGCCTATGCGATCGTCGCCGGCAATCCGGCCAAGGTGGTAAAGATGCGCTTCGACGACAGGACCATCCGGCGGCTGCTGGCGCTGGCGTGGTGGCACTGGCCGGTGGAAAAGATCAGCCGCAATCTCGATGCCATTCGTGGCAGCAACATTTTTCTTCTGGAGGCAGCGGTTTGAACGCGTTGAACAAGACCACGATCGGCATCGAATTGTTCACGCGAGCCTGGATCTTCATCCGCGGCGTGCCGGCGATGAAATTCCTGCCGCCGGAGGGTCCTCCCGAGATCGCCTTTGCCGGCCGCTCCAATGTCGGCAAATCGTCGCTGATCAACGCGCTGGTCAACCAAAAGGGGCTGGCGCGCACCTCCAACACGCCGGGCCGCACGCAAGAACTCAACTATTTCGTGCCGGGCGGATTTTCGGGAGAGGGCGCCGATCTGCCGCCGATGGCCCTGGTCGACATGCCGGGCTATGGCTACGCCACGGCGCCGAAGGAAAAGGTCGACGAGTGGACGAAGCTCGTGTTCGACTATCTGAAGGGCCGGGTGACGCTGAAGCGCGTCTACGTGCTGATCGATGCCCGCCATGGCATCAAGGCCAAGGACGACGAGGTGCTGTCGCTGCTCGACAAGGCGGCGGTGTCGTATCAGATCGTGCTGACCAAGACCGACAAGATCAAAGCGGCGGGGGTACCGCGGCTGATCGAGGAAACGCTCCAGAAGATCAAGAAACGCCCGGCGGCATTTCCCTTCGTGCTCGCCACGTCGTCGGAAAAGAGCGAGGGCCTCGAGGAATTGCGTGCGGCGATCGTGCTCGCCGCCAACGGCGGATAGGCAACGGATTCCGACGGCTGGTCAGGCGGGGCTGGAGGCCCGTTCCTGCTCTGCCAGCTGTTCGGTGCCGTAGGCCTTCAGGAACACATCGACGCCCGACCTGACGATGTGTTCGATCTCGGCCGCACTTGGCGCCTTGGTGCGATAGGCGAATATACACTGGCGGAAAAGACCGGCCAGGCACAGCTCGGTGAACTGATAGGCGGCAAGCTCGACGTCGTCGATCTTCAGCAGGCCGCGTTCGATAGCCATGTTGAGGAAAACGACAACCCTGTCATGGCCGCGCTTTGGGCCGCGTTCGTAAAATCGCGCGCCAAGCTCCGGAATGCGTTCCGACGCGCCGATCACCGTCCGCTGCGCCAGGATGACCCTCGCCGAAGTGATCTTCATGGATAGCACGATGCCGAACTTCACCAGCGTCTGGCGAAGGTCGCCGATCTGGTCGAGCACTTCGTACATGTTCTTGAAAATCGTGCCGCGCTCTTCCTCGATCAGCGCTTCGAACAGCTCTTCCTTGTTGGCGAAGTAGACATAGATGGTGCCCTTGGACACGCCGGCCTCGCGCGTAATGTCGTTCATCGACGCGGCTTCGAAGCCCTTATCGATGAAGACACGGCGCGCACCCTCGATGATCTGGCTGCGCTTGACCGGGTCTTGCCCCGCGGCCGGGCGGCCGCGCGGCAGACTGTCCAGCAGATCGCACTGGTCCTTGCCGGCGCTGGGCAATGGGCCTGAATCAGGCAAAGGAGCGGCCTTGGGGGCTTCGGCCATAATGTCACACCTCGTAAAATAATTCGAACCATCCGGTTCGATTGCTCTTGATATGGGCCTCTTTAAGCGCTAAGTCAATATCGAGATCGAACCGAACGGTTCAGTCTGACGAAATTCAGCGCCAGTTAATTTAGAGAGATATCATGTCCTCGAACGCGCCCACCAGTGCCGAAGTCCGCCCCTTCCCCAGTGCCAAGGTCCAGCCTGCGATCGAAGCGCCGGAAACCCCTCTCAAGCCCGCCGACGTCACCCCGCTGGCTCCCGCCAAGAAGAAGCGGTCGATGCGCTCGATGTTGCTGCCCATCATCGGCCTGGCCCTGCTGGGCGCCGGCGCCTGGTATGGCTATGATTACTGGACCGACGGGCGCTTCATGATCACGACCGACGATGCCTATGTCCAGGCCGACACGGCGTTCATCTCGCCAAAAATCTCGGGTTATGTCGATCAGGTCAAAGTGACCGAGAACCAGCAGGTGAAGGCCGGCGACCCGCTGCTGATCGTCGATGACGGCGACTACAAGATAGCCGTTGCCCAGGCCGAGGCGCAGATCGCCACGTTGAGCAAGACGCTCGACCGCATCGATGCCCAGACCGAGGCGGCGCGCGCCTCGCTCAAGCAGGCGCAGGCGCAGAAGACCGCCGACCAGGCCGCGGCCGATAATGCGAAGCGAGCTCAGGTTCGTGCCGCCCAGTTGCTCAAGACCCGCGTCGGTACCCAGGCCCAGTTGGACGATGCCCAGACGGCGGTCGAGCAAGCCAATGCCGCACTAGCCGGCGCCGACGCGCAGATCGCGGCGGCTCAGGCCAATATCGGCGTGCTTCAGGCGCAGCGGGCTGAATCGGCAAGCACGCTGGCCTCGCTGCAGCTTGCCCACGACAAGGCGGTGCGGGATCTGTCCTTCACCGTGCTGCGCGCACCCTATGACGGCGTGGTCGGCAACCGCTCGGTCGAGCAGGGCGACCTGATCAGCCCCGGACAGAAGCTCGCCGTCATCGTGCCAATGGACAAGCTCTACATCGTCGCCAACTTCAAGGAGACCCAGCTTGCCCGGCTGGTGCCTGGTGAAAAGGTCAGAGTGTCGGTCGACGCGATCGACGGTCAGGACATCGAGGGTACCGTGTCGTCGCTGGCCCCGGCTTCGGGAGCAGTGTTCTCGCTGCTGCCGCCGGAGAACGCCACAGGCAATTTCACCAAGGTGGTGCAGCGCGTTCCGGTTCGCATCGACGTGCCCGCGGATGTGCTGAAGACGGGCAAGCTGCGCGCCGGCCTGAGCGTCGTCGTCGCCGTCGACAGCCGCACGGCGCCTTCGGCATCGAAGTAAAGCGGAACCGGGAGCAAAGGGTCATGGCGACCGCAACCCTAACTGCAGGATCGGCGCCGACGCCAGCCATGCCGGTGCCGGTTGACCACATCTCGACACGCCGCGTCATCGCCTTCCTGGCAATGGTGTTCGGCATGTTCATGGCCATCCTGGACATCCAGATCGTCTCGGCCTCGCTGGCCGAGATCCAGGCGGGCCTGAGCGCCAGTTCGGACGAGATTCCTTGGGTGCAGACGGCGTATCTGATTGCCGAGGTGGTGATGATCCCGCTGTCGGGCTTCCTCAGCCGGATGCTGTCGACGCGGGTGCTGTTCACAATCTCGGCGGCAGGTTTCACCGCGGCCAGCGCGCTGGCGGCGACCGCAACCAATATCGACCAGATGATCGTCTACCGCGCCGTGCAGGGCTTCATCGGGGGCGGCATGATCCCGAGCGTCTTTGCAGCCGCCTTCACCATCTTCCCGCCGTCGCGTCGCGCCATCGTCTCGCCGATGATCGGCCTGGTAGCGACGCTGGCGCCAACCATCGGCCCGACCGTCGGCGGCTATATCAGCCATGCCATGTCCTGGCACTGGCTGTTCCTGGTCAACGTCGTGCCCGGCATTCTGGTGACGACGGCCGCCTGGTCGCTGATCGACTTCGACAAACCCAATCTCAAGCTGTTCAGCAAGTTCGACTGGTGGGGGCTTGCCGGCATGGCCGCCTTCCTCGGCTGCATGGAATATGTGCTGGAGGAAGGTCCCAACAACGACTGGCTGCAGGATCAGGCGGTGTTCATCTGCGCCGTCATCATGACCTTCGGCGCGGTGCTGTTCTTCTGGCGCGTGTTCACCGCCGAGGAGCCGATTGTCGATCTGAGGGCTTTCAGCAATATCAATTTTGCCTTCGGCTCGCTGTTCTCCTTCGTCGTCGGCATCGGCCTCTACGGTCTGACCTATCTTTATCCGGTGTTCCTGGGGCGGATCCGCGGCTACGATTCGATGATGATCGGCGAGGCGCTGTTCGTCAGCGGCCTGGCCATGTTCTTCACTGCGCCGATCTCCGGCATCCTGTCGAACAAGATGGACCCGCGCATCATGATGATGATCGGCTTCTTCGGCTTCGCCACGGGGACCTGGTGGATGACGCATCTCACCGCCGACTGGGATTTCTATGAACTGCTGATCCCGCAGATCCTGCGCGGCTGCTCTATGATGCTTTGCATGGTGCCGATCAACAACATTGCGCTCGGAACCTTGCCGCCGGAGCGGCTGAAGAATGCGTCTGGCCTGTTCAACCTGACCCGCAATCTCGGCGGCGCCGTCGGCCTGGCAGTCATCAACACCGTGCTGATCGACCGCAATGCCTTCCACTACGCCAGGCTCTCCGAGCACGTGCAATGGGGAAGTGCCGCTGCGCAGCAGAAGCTGCAGAACATGACGCTCAACTTCGAGCAGACCGCCGGGCTCGACGCCTCCAAGGCGGCCATCTCCAAACTGTCAGGCATGGTCCAGCAGCAGGCGTCGCTGCTGTCGTTCATGGACGTATTCTTCATGCTGACGGTTTTGTTCGCGACGCTTGGGCTCTTCACCCTGGTGATCCGCAAGCCAGCCGCTCAGGGCGGCGGTGGCGGAGGCCATTGAGGCGCGCTGGATCCCCCGCCTGGCGCCCTCGCGCATGACCCCGAAAAGCGATTTTCGGGGTCATGCGCAAAATCAACCATTACGAAGTCCTCTCGCGCTCCGACAAAGTCAGGGTCGCAGCCGTCCTCACGCCGTCGCCGGCTTGAAGGTCAAGGCAACGCCATTGATGCAGTGTCGCAACCCGGTCGGCGGCGGACCGTCGTCGAATACGTGGCCGAGATGGCCGCCGCAGCGGCGACAATGGACCTCCGTGCGGGTCATGCCCAAAGACCTGTCCACGGTCTTGCCGACGGAATTCGGGATTTCCTGCCAGAAGCTCGGCCAGCCAGTGCCGGAATCGAACTTGGTCTCTGACGAATAGACCGGCAGGCCGCAGCCGGCGCAAGCGAAGATGCCTTTGCGGTGCTCGTTGAGCAGCGGACTGGTGCCCGGGTATTCCGTGCCCTCCTTGCGCAGCACATTGAAGGCCGCGTCGGACAGGATGGCGCGCCACTCGGCTTCGGTCTTGGTAACCTCGAAAGTCTCAGCCGCGCGTGCATCCTGGGCTCCGCCCATGCGCAGCGCGGTGGCGCCTGCGACAACGCCAATGGCTGCCGCACCACTCAAAAGAAGCTCGCGACGGTTCATGGCCATTCCTCCTGTCATTGCTTGTGCCAAATTCGACCGCCACACGGAAATCAAAAGCCGGTGACGATCGCTGTCCTCAAAGCGGGACTCCGCGCCTATCCACATCTTGCGTGAACGGCGCGGAGTGTGCGCAGGGAGGCCCTTAGTGATATCTTCGCCGGCAGCGTGCGTTTGTTACATCTTCGGCAGGAGAACCTTGTCGACGACGTGGATGACGCCGTTGGACTGCTCGACATCGGCGATGGTCACATTGGCGACGTTGCCGTTCTCGTCGGTCACGGTGACCTTGCCGCCGTCGGCCTTGAGCGACAGTTCGCAACCACCGACCGTCTTGACCTTGTGGGTGCCGCCGTCGTTCTTGACCATCTTGGCGACGTCGGCGGCCATCGCTTTGGCGCCGATGACATGGCAAGTCAGGATCTTGACGAGCTTGTCCTTGTTTTCAGGCCTGAGCAGCGTCTCCACCGTGCCGGCTGGAAGTGCCGCAAAGGCCTCGTTGGTCGGCGCGAACACAGTGAAGGGGCCAGCGCTTTGCAGCGTATCGACCAGGCCGCCTGCCTTGACGGCAGCGACCAGCGTCGTGTGGTCCTTCGAGTTGACAGCATTTTCGACGATGTTTTTCTGGGCATACATGGCGGCGCCGCCGACCATCGGATTTTGAGCATAGGCAATGGTGGCGAGCGCGGATATGGCGACCGTGCCGGCAAGCAAAAGGGTGGCGAATTTACGCATGATTTCAATCTCCTCGGGTTATCGTTCCCCTCATTTGGGAACGCAAGGAGATACGCGATAGAAATGCTGGAGTTTCGTCCTCTCCGCAAAAAAATATTTGTCGCTGCAATTTGCCCGGCGCGGATCGACAGCCGCCAACAAGCTTTGCAGGCGTTTCAATCGCGGGAGATAGATTTCAGGTCTGCTTCCGGAGATGAGAAGCGGTCAGATGCTCTTCAGATCGCCCGCTGCGACCACCGGTCCAGTCGGCTGGCCGGTCGGTGAACCGCCGGCAGGCTCAACGCTGACCGCAAGCACGGCGCCTTTCGCCAATTTCTCCTGGACGGCGGGCGGGATGGCCAAATGCGCGGTCGCACCGGCCGGGATGACGCCCATCGACACCGGCGCCTTCTTGCCTTCGATCATCCACAGCTCGAAGTCCTTGCCGGCGGCCCGCTCGCCGGAAACGTGGGAAAGACCGACCTCGTGACGGGCGGCATCGTAGACGACGAGATATTTGACGTCGCTGCCTTCGGCCGCCAGCGAGGCGACAAGCCGCGCCTGCGGCGGTTCGGTGGACGGGCGGAAGTAAGGCACGGCGATGTAGATCGCCAGCGCCGCAATGGCGGCGGCGGCAAGACCGCGCCAGAAGCCAAGGCTCGACCACAGGCCGGCGCGCGGCTCTGCAGCGAACAGCCGGCGGTCCAATGCTTCCTTGACCCTGATCGGAGGCTCTGTCTCCGGATAGGCGGCGGCCATCGGCGAAAGATGCGCCTCCCAGGCATCGACAAGGCGCGCGAAGGCGGCGTCCGCATCGATGCGGCGCGACGCGATCTCGCGTTCATCGGCGGCCAGAACGCCAAGAACGTATTCGGCGGCGAACAGGTCGTCGCCCCCACGTTCCGGTCCATTGTCGTCAGCCAGCGTCATCTTTCCAGGCATTCTCTCAGTTTCAACAGGCTGCGGCGCAGCCAGGTCCGCATCGTGTTCAGCGGTACGCCATAGCGCTCCGCCAGTTCGGCATAGCTTTTGCCATCCAGATAGGCGCCCCGGACGGCCGCCGCCCGGTCCTTCTCCAATTCCTTGAGACAATGGTAGATGCGTTCGGACTCACCGCCCGCCACGGCCATGGCCTCCGGCCCCGGCGCCGGATCGGCCACGTCGAGCGCGGCATCGATATAGGCGGCAGGCTCTCGCCGCGCCCTGATCCGATCGATCGCATGATTGCGCGCAATGGCCACCAGCCAAGAGATCGGGCTCAGATCCGAAACGGCGAAACGGTCCGCCTTCGTCCATATCTTGACGAAGACCTCTTGAAGCGCCTCTTCTGCATCTCCCCGATCCTTCAATACACGAAGGCAGACGCCGAAAAGTTTCGCGCTGGTCTGCCGGTAGAGCAGATCGAACGCAGCCCGGTCCTTCATCGAAGTCCGGACAATCAGGTTGCTGATGTCCTGCGGCGTCATCCGCCGCCAAATTAGGCGATTGCAATGTATTTGCAACGACTGAAATGGTCTTGCGCACCGGCAGCGCCAGCGTCGATTGCCAATGAAATCGCCGCCCGCTAGCTTGCAATGAGCGGGAGGGCGACCATGTCGATCGAGCGGGTTCTGTGGGAGCATGACGCAACCGGCCAGGTCGCACTCGTGCACAAGGGAGACATTACACCGCAAGATCTCGTCGATGCGGCGATCGCCCGGGCCGAGGCCACCCACCCGGAGATCAACGCCATCGCCGAACCGCTCTATGAGGCGGCGCGGGCGCGGGCGAAAACCGTCGATCGCAAGCTGCCGTTTGCCGGAGTGCCCTTTGCGCTGAAGGATCTTGGCATCGCTATGAAGGGCGTGCCGACGCATGGCGGCAGCCGCATCCCGGCCTTCACCCCCGATTTCAGCTCGGTGATGACGGAGCGCTATCTGGCCGCCGGCCTGATTCCGATCGCCACCAGCACCGCACCCGAACACGGGCTGAGGCTGGTGACCGAATCGGCGGCTTTCGGCATCACCCGCAACCCATGGGACACCGCGCATACGACCGGCGGTTCCTCAGGCGGTGCGGCTGCGCTGGTCGCGGCCGGCGTCGTGCCGGTGGCACATGCCTCGGATGGCGGCGGCTCGATCAGGGTGCCTGCGGCTTGTACCGGGCTGATCGGGCTGAAAACCTCGCGCGGCCGCGTACCCTTGACGCCGCTCGTCACCGAAAGCTGGTACGGCTTCGTCGTCGACCATGCGCTGGCCCGCTCGGTGCGCGATACGGCCCTGCTGCTCGACCTGACCCACGGGCCCGACCCGCTGTCGCCCTACGCGGCACCCTCGCCGAACGGCAGTTTCACTGCGGCCGCCGGGCGCGATCCGGGCAAGCTCAAGCTCGCCTTCTATCGAAAATCGCCGCTCGGCCTGCCGATATCGGAAGAGACGTTGAAAGCTCTGGATGCGGCGATCGGGCTGGCGCGCGAAGGCGGACACAGCGTCGAGGAGATCGACCTGCCCTATATCGATCGCGATTTCATCGCCGATTTCGCCAGAACCGTCGCTGCGGCGGTGGCCGGCACGATGCGTGGCGAGGCCTTGCGCGTCGGCCGCTCCATCTCAGGCGACATCGAACGCGCCACGCGCGTGATGAGCCGGTTCGGTGAAATTCTCTCGGCCGGCGAAATCTATGCCAGCCTGCAGCGGCTGCACGCAACCTCGCGCCGGCTTATCACCGAAACCGCGCACTATGATGCAGTGCTGATGCCTGTCATCGCGCACCCGCCGCTCGCCTGCGGCACCATGGACCCGAAAGGCGCCGACGAATTCATCGAGAATGTTCTGGACAGACTGCGCCTCGCCGGCCTGCTGAAGTTCAAGCCGCTATTCGGCCAGCTGATGGACAAGAGCCTGTGGTTCACCCACTGGCCGGCGATCCAGAACGTCAGCGGGCAACCGTCGATCACGCTTCCGGTTTACGTCACCGATGCCGGCCTGCCGCTCGGCGTCCAGGCCGCCGGCCGCCCCGGCGACGAGGAAACGCTTTTGTCGTTCGCCGCGCAGATGGAAAGGATCTCGGGCTGGCTGGGCCGACGGGCGCCGCTGCAGCGGCCGGCATAGGCGGTGATTTGATCGATCGTGACAGCAAAGCCGTTTGCCCCCTCGTCCAATTCTCGCTAAGACGCCGCCGTTCATGCCAAGCTGGGAACCACGCCGATGACGGATGTCGCCGCCACCGCCGAAATGCAGGCCGCGCTGCTTTCAAGGGCGCTGCCCTATATGCAGCGCTACGAGAACAAGACGGTCGTGGTGAAATATGGCGGCCACGCGATGGGCGACATCGCGCTCGGCAAGGCTTTCGCCCGCGACATCGCACTTTTGAAACAATCCGGCGTCAACCCGATCGTCGTGCATGGCGGCGGGCCGCAGATCGGCGCCATGCTCAGCAAGATGGGCATCGAATCCAAATTCGAGGGCGGCTTGCGCGTCACCGACCAGAAGACCGTCGAGATTGTCGAGATGGTGCTGGCCGGGTCGATCAACAAGGAGATCGTCGCGCTGATCAATGCCGAGGGCGAGTGGGCGATCGGGCTGTGCGGCAAGGACGGCAACATGGTGTTTGCCGAAAAGGCGCGCAAGACCATGATCGATCCGGATTCCAACATCGAGCGGGTGCTCGACCTGGGCTTCGTTGGTGAGCCTGTCGAGGTCGACCGCACATTGCTCGACCTCCTGGCGCGGTCCGAAATGATCCCGGTGCTGGCGCCGGTGGCGCCCGGCCGCGACGGCCATACCTACAACATCAACGCCGACACTTTTGCCGGCGCCATCGCCGGCGCCTGCCAGGCGACGCGCCTGCTGTTCCTTACCGACGTGCCCGGCGTGCTCGACAAGGACAAGAAGCTGATCGACGAGTTGACCGTGGCCGAGGCCAAGGCCCTGATCAAGGACGGCACTGTCTCGGGCGGCATGATCCCCAAAGTCGAGACCTGCATCGAGGCAATCGAGCGCGGCGTCGCAGGCGTCGTCATCCTCAACGGCAAGACGCCGCATGCGGTGCTGCTCGAGCTGTTCACCGAACACGGCGCCGGCACGCTGATCGTGCCGTGAGGCCGGGTGTCTGAGGGACTCAAGCGTTTGGCGAAATAGCGGTCACGGACTGACGCGACAGGCGTTCGACAACCATCGATTCCTCTTCCTCGTCTTGCGGCGCGCCCCAGAATTCGGCGAGCGTCGGACCATTTTTCAGGCGGCGGTCGCGGACCAGAAAGCCCCAGACTTCGCGGAACCAGACGCGGCGGCCCATTTTGGTGTACCAGCGCATCGAATGCCGTTGCTCCGGATCCTTGTGGAACAGGATGCGGGCCAGCGCCTTGGGCCGCGACTGCACGGCCAGCTCGATCAGCTTGACGGCGAAGAACAGCATCCACGGCTTGAGGCGGGTCATCCGCAGCACCTGGTGCTTGTAGTCCCACAGGCGGGCGTCCAGCTGGATCACCTTGCGGTCCCTGGCAATCCTGAAGAACGGCGTCCAGCGATGCGGCGTCACATAGAGCGCCTGGATCTGGTCGGGGTCATAAGCGATCAGCTGGCGAAGCCGCGCCAGAGGTCGCGCAGGCTTTCGTCCTCGAAACCGGCCACCCAAGTCGCCATCGACAAGATACCGTTGAGGCGCAACAGCCGTATCGCCTCGCGGTCGGATGAGGTGCTGCCGCCCTTGCGGATCAATGCAAGCGTCTGCTCGTCGCTATTTTCCATGCCAAGCAGCCAGCGGATGACGCCGGCCTGGCGATAGAGATGCAGGCTGTCGGCGTCGCGGACGATGTCGTCGGCGCGGGTGGAGCCGACGATCAGCACCGGCACATTCTCGGCGATCATCGCATCGAGAAAGGCGCGCCAGGCTTTTTTGGACGACGTCGGGTTCTCGTCGGCAAGGTTGATCAGCTCGACGCCATGCTCGCGGTATAGCCAGGCAATCTCCCGCGCGAACTTCCCGGGGTCGCGGTGCCGCCAGCGCGTCCAGAAGCCGCGCTGGCCGCAATAGTTGCACAGATGCGGACAGCCTCGCGAGAACTGCATGACTACTGCGCGCTTGCCGCCCCAATAGCTGTAGCGACTGAAGTCGATCAGTTCCCAGCCGATGCGGTAATCGTCGAAATTGGCGATCGTCCTTGCCGGCCGGGTGGCAAAAGGACGGCGCAAATCGTCAGGAAAAGCGATCCCCGCCACGTCCGACAGCGGCTTGCGTTTCTCAAGCGCTTCGACCAGCGCGACGATTGTCGCCTCGCCCTCGCCGCGCACGATGAAGTCGAAGGCATGCGTTTCGGCCAGTATGTCGCGCCAGTGATAGGTCGGAAACACGCCGCCATAAATCAGGATTGTCGCTGGCTCGATGTTCTTGACCATGCCGGCGATCAGCAGGGCTGTCGGATGTGCAGAGGTCGAGCCGGAATGGCCGATCAGAATGCAGTCGGGATGGTCGCTCAACGCGTCCCGGACCAGCGTGGCAAGCGCCATCGGCCCGAATTCGGCATCCACAAGCCGCACTTGATGTCCCGCGTCGATCAGCGGACCGCCCAGTGCCAGCAAACCGAGCGGCGGCAGATGGTCGTCCGGCACACGGCTGCCGATGGCGGTATGCGGCGGGTTGATCAGGACGATTTTCATGGCGGGCCTTATGCAATGGCGGTCCGCATGTCGTAGTTGGCGATCTAGTTCCGGAGATTGGCTCGCTTCAGCAGTTTGTGTGCAGCTTTTCCGCAGAAATGCCTATCGTCTGAGATGTGCCAGCGGCACATGGCCGGGCCCCTTGATGTTCTGCAGCACAAGTTGCGTGTGTACGTCGCGCACGCCTTCGAGCCGCATCAGCCGGTGCATGACGAAGGCATTGAGCTCGTCGACCGACGGCACCATGACATGCAGCAGGAAATCGTAGTCTCCGGTCATCGTCCAGCACGACGACACCTCGTCCATGCGCTGCACGGCGGCGATAAAGGTTTCGGGCGAGCCGTCGCTGTGGGTTACGAGGCGCACCTGGATGAACACTTCGACCATCAGCCCGACGGCGCGGCGGCTGAGCACCGCAGCAAAGCCCTTTATGATGCCCGCTTGCTGAAGGGCCTCGAAGCGCCGCGCGCAAGGTGTCGTCGACAGCCCAATCTGCTGCGCCAATTCGGAGACCGGCTTGCGCCCGTCGCGTTGCAGGATGTCGAGCATCTTGATCTCGAATTCATCAAACTGAGGCATTTTCACTCTCCCAAAGCTCGATCGTGGAGTCTTTTACCTCCAACCCCGCATTTGAGCCACCATCAAAGCTGATTTGCCTCGCGCCATCCCGCTAGAATTTCCGGCAATCCGCTGATCATGATTTCCAGGGAGAGCAAGCCATGACAATGAACGTTGCCGACTATGCCCGCGAATGCGCGGCGCGAGGCCTTCGCGGCGATTATTCGGTCTGCCGTGCCGATTTCACCGTGGCGCAGGGCTACAATTACAGCGACGAAGAACAGGCGGTGTGGCGCACGCTGTGCGACCGCCAGACGAAGCTGACCAGGAAGCTCGCCCACCACTCCTACCTCGATGGCGTTGCGGCGCTCGGCCTTCTCGACAAGATCCCGGATTTCGGTGCGGTCAGCGAGAAGCTGCGCAAGTTCACCGGCTGGGAGATCGTCGCCGTGCCGGGGCTCATTCCCGCCGCGCCGTTCTTCGACCACCTCGCCAACCGCCGGTTCCCGGTCACCAACTGGCTGCGAACCCAAAAGGAGCTCGACTACATTGTCGAGCCCGACATGTTCCACGATTTCTTCGGTCACGTGCCGATCCTGACGCAGCCGGTCTTTGCCGACTTCATGCAGATGTATGGCAAGAAGGCCGACAGCGTGATTGCGCTCGGCGGCGACGAGATGATCACCCGGCTTTACTGGTACACCGTCGAATACGGACTGATGCGCGAGCCGGGCCAGCCGCTGAAGGCTTTCGGTGCCGGGCTGATGTCATCCTTCACCGAGCTTCAGTTCGCGGTTGAAGGCGGCGAGGCGCACCATGTCCCGTTCGACCTGGAAACCGTGATGCGCACCGGCTACGAGATCGACAAATTCCAGCGTGCCTATTTCGTGCTGCCGTCCTTCGACGTTCTGCGCGATGCTTTCGAGACCGCCGATCTTGCGGCGATCGTGGCGCGCCGCAAAGGCGAGCCAGCGCTCGACCCGGCGAGCCTATAGGCTGTCGGTTATTTCCAACGCCTCGGCCTTCAGCCGGGCCAGTTGGTCGCGCTGAAGGTCGAGGGACGCCGTGACGAAGCGCAGGATCGTGGCGAGCTCAGTGTCGCTGAATGTGGCGATCACCTTTTCCCCCTCCTGCGCGATCGCGCCATAATAGCGCGTCGATAGTTCTCGCGTGAGTTCCGTCGCCTCTATGACCACCTTGCGCCTGTCCTCAAGGCTGCGCGTTCGTGTCAGCAGGCCGCGCGCCTCCAGCCGGTCGATCAGCGCGGTGACCGCGGCCGGCGTCAACCCTGTTGCGGCCGCGACCTCGCCAGCCGATCGCGGGCCGCCATAGAGCAGCGCTAGGCAATGGCGTTCCGCCATACTCAGCCCAAGCCTATCGCCCACTGCCTCGTCATAAGCCTGCGTCGCGTCCTGCCAGCCCATAATGGCAAGGCTGACGGCGGTCTTCATGTCGGCCCGATTCATGCTTGACGAATTTATTTCGATCATCTAACTATCAATCTGCCTAACATTATAGCCATTATAGTAATATGCTGCATCAGACGCAAGGCAAGGCCTGTCGCAGCCTGCAAGGAGTGAAACATGAATCAGACCCCAACGCGCGGCCTACTCACACCGGCCGAGGAGTTCAAATACGCCAAGCTGGCGATGGAGTGGTATGGCTGGGGCTCTCTCATTGGCCTTGGCATCGCTCTGGTGGCGCTGGCGGCGGCCGCCCTGCTGTTCCGCATCGCCATCTTCGGATTTTGACAGTCTGGCAGCGGCGCGGTTGAATGCGGCAGAAGGCTTACGGCCGAGCTCAGGCGGCTTCGGAAATATCGCGGTCGATGATCGACAGATTGCGGCCGCGATGCTTGGCCTCGTAGAGCCGCTGGTCGGCGGCGCGCATTAGCTCCGACACTGCGGCGTCTCTGCCGCAGGTGATGCCGCCAATACTGACTGTCAGCGGAACCGTTCGTTCGTCGACGGGCCGGAAACGGATACGCTCGACTTCACGGCGGATGCGCTCGGCGACGCGCCTGGCCTCGTGTTCGGTGGCACCAATCAGAAGGGCGCAGAATTCCTCGCCGCCGATGCGGCCAAGCACGTCGCCGCTGCGCACGCCACGCTCTATCGCGTTGCGATCAGGAGCAGCGCATCGTCGCCGATCAGATGGCCGTAGCTGTCGTTGATGGTCTTGAAATGGTCGGCATCGACGATCAGCAATGCCCCGCGATCGGATTTGCGCCGGGAGCCGTCGAGAGCGGCAAAGAAACTTTCGCGGTTGAGCATGCCGGTCATGTCGTCGCGGCTCGCCTTTTCCGCCAAGCGCCTGTGCGCGGCGGCGAGTTGGGCATGGGCGCGAGCGAGCTCGCGATGCGCGGTCTGCAACCTTTTGCCCTGCCAGAATGTATAGGCGCCAGCGCCCCAGGCCAGAACGAGTGGGCACAGAGTGGATGTCAGCCAGATGGTGCGATTGATCGAAAATCCCATTGCCGGCACAACGATCAGCGTCAGCAGAAGAGAGACCGCGACGGAGGCGAAAGCGATGGCGGCAGACTTTAGAAATATGCGATTCATCGCTTGCTCCCACTGGTCCGCCTTGGTTCCAGCAAAGCGCTGAATGTCACCTTTCGGCGATGCTTAAGATTTTAATCAGGGCGCCATTTTTACCACCCAGGGCGCGCATAGGTTGTGGATAAACCTCCTGTTAGAAAGATCGTTTCATGCCATAAGGACGTATGACCACACTTCCCGACCCCGCCCGCTTTGCCCATGTCACCGACTGGGTGTTCGATCTCGACAACACGCTTTATCCGCATCATTCGAATCTGTTCTCGCAGATCGATGTGAAGATGACCGCCTACGTCGGAGAATTGCTGACGCTGCCGCGCGAGGAAGCACGCAAGCTGCAAAAGGAGCTCTACCGCGAATATGGCACGACGCTGAACGGATTGATGACGCGCCACGGCATCGACCCCGACGATTTTCTCGAGAAAGTGCACGACATCGATTATTCCTGGCTGGTGCCAGATCCCGTCCTCGGCACCGCCATTCGCCAGCTTCCCGGCCGTAAATTCATCTTCACCAACGGGGATCGCCGGCATGCCGAACGCACCGCGCGGCAGTTGGGCATTCTCGAGCATTTCGATGATATTTTCGATATCGTCGCAGCCGGACTGAACCCCAAGCCGGCGCGGCAATCCTATGAGAAATTTGCCGAACTCCACGCCGTTACCGGGCAAAATGCGGTGATGTTCGAAGATCTTGCCCGCAACCTGTCGGTGCCGAAATCGCTGGGCATGACCACAGTGTTGGTGGTGCCGCGCAATTTCGAGCCGACCTTCTCGGAAATCTGGGAACGCGACCCGGCCAACGAGGACGATGTGGACTTCGTCACCGACGACCTCGCCGGCTTTCTCACGGCGATCGTGGAAGTCCCTGCTTGAGGCAGCCGGCGCGCTTCAAGTCCTTGCTTGCATGTCAAAGTTTATAGAAGCGGCTGACGATCCCCCAGGCCTCGTCGGCAGTGTCGACGAAATCGATGATATCCTGGTCGCCGGGCGTGATCGTGCCTTGCTCGGCGAGGAAATCGAGGTCGATCGCCCTTGCCCAGAAAGCCTTGCCGAACAGGATGACCGGCACGCGTTCCATGCGGCCGGTCTGGATCAGGGTCAGCGTTTCGAAGAACTCGTCCATCGTGCCGAAGCCGCCTGGAAACACCGCAACGGCCTTGGCACGCATGACGAAATGCATCTTGCGGACCGCGAAATAGTGGAAGTTGAAGCAGAGTTCCGGCGTCACGTAGGCGTTTGGCGCCTGCTCGTGCGGCAGCACGATGTTGAGACCGATCGACGGCGCGCCAACATCGTCGGCGCCACGATTGCCGGCCTCCATGACGCCCGGCCCGCCGCCGGTCACCACGACGAATTCGCGATAGTACGAGGTGGCCGATTGCTGCGAGCAGAGGCGGGCGAATTTGCGCGCCTCCTCGTAATATTTGCTGTTTTGCTCGAGGTTCTTCTTCTGCGTCTCGTTCTTGGCCGCCCAGGCTTCGCCGCCGGGCTCGGGAATGCGGGCGCCGCCGAACAGGATGACGGTCGATTGGATGCCGCGCTCGGCCAGGATCATCTCCGGTTTCAGCAGTTCGAGCTGCAGCCTGACCGCGCGCAACTCGCGCCGCGTCATGAAATCGGGATCGTTCCAGGCCAGCCGGTATGTCTCCGCGCGCGTTTGCGGCGTGTCCGGCACGCTTTTCGACCGCTCCAGATCCTCGTCCGAATGCGGCAGCGGCGTCCACCCCGCTTTTTCCATAGGAGTCATTTCAGCTTTACCCGTCCAATCATTCACTTGCGCCGTCCCGTGACGCTGCCGCGATTGACCCTCCCCAAGCCTTCACATAGGGTCCGCGCGACTTTCAAACAGGTTAAGGCGCCGGCCCTTAACAGCTTGGTAATGGAGCGAATTCATGTCGAAGCCCGATCTCGCGAGCCTCGAGGAGATCATCGAGAACGCCTTCGAGGAACGCGACACGATTTCGACCGCAACCCGCGGCGAGACGCGCGAGGCCATCCAATCGGCGCTCGACCTGCTCGACCGGGGCGTCGCCCGCGTCGCCGAGCGGCAGGCCGACGGCAAATGGCACGTCAACCAGTGGCTGAAAAAAGCGGTGCTGCTGTCGTTCCGGCTCACCCCGATGGAGATCATAAAGGGCGGTCCCGGTCAGGCGGTATGGTGGGACAAGGTGCCTTCGAAGTTCGACGGCTGGAGCGCCGTCGATTTTGAGAAGGCGGGCTTCCGCGCCGTGCCGTCGTCGATCGTGCGCCGCTCCGCCTATGTCGCGCCCGGCGCCGTGCTGATGCCGTCCTTCGTCAATGTCGGCGCCTATGTCGACAGCGGCACCATGGTCGACACCTGGGCTTCGGTCGGCTCCTGCGCCCAGATCGGCAAGAATGTGCATCTGTCGGGCGGTGTCGGCATCGGCGGCGTGCTGGAGCCGATGCAGGCCGGTCCAACCATCATCGAGGACAATTGCTTCATCGGCGCCCGTTCCGAAGTGGTCGAAGGCTGCATCGTGCGCGAAGGCTCGGTGCTCGGCATGGGCGTCTTCATCGGCCAATCGACCAAGATCGTCGAGCGCGCCACCGGCGAGATCTTCTACGGCGAGGTGCCGCCTAATTCCGTCGTCGTCGCCGGCTCGCTGCCGGGCAAGCCTTTTCCAAACAACGAGCCCGGCCCCAGCCTCTACTGCGCCGTCATCGTCAAGCGGGTCGATGCCAGAACCCGTTCCAAGACCTCGATCAACGAATTGCTGCGCGATTGATCTTTCTCAACGAATACGGACGGAATTCGCTTGCCTGATAGATCAGACCTCATCTGGCTTTTCTTCAAAGCTTCGGGCCGCGTCAGCCGCGCGGCCTATTTTCTTGGAGGACTGCTGGTGGCCATCATACAGGCCTTCCCGCTCTACCGTTTCACGCTGGTGCCGGAGGGCACCACCGAGAGCAACATGTGGTCGTTCATTTTCTTCATCGCCTTCATTGCCTCGCTTTGGTCGAACGTGGTGCTGGCGGTCAAACGGTTGCACGACCTCGACAAGCCGGGCGTTGCGGCGCTGGTGCTGTTCGTGCCGGTTGTCTCGATCATTGCTTTCCTCGTGCTTTGCCTGTTTCCGGGGCAACCCGGCCCCAACCGCTACGGCAAGCGCACCAACGCCCCGGCTGAACCCTGAGCGCCGATCGGACATTTTGTCATGCGCTACCGCTCGCTTGATCCGAAACTGATCCTCGAAACCGCCGAACGGCTGGAAGGGCGCGTCGCCGAGCGCTTTCCCGATGCAGGCTTGCGCGGCGTCGCCGCCGAGCTCGTATCGCTGTCGCGCGATCTGGCAAAGGCAGCCAAGGCGCTGGAGGCGCCGATCTGGTGGCTGCGCGGCCTCATCATCGCCGCCTTCGTCGTCGGAGCGCTGATGTTCCTGTTCGTCGGCACAATCCTGCCGCTCGGCCGCATCTCGGGAAACCACGATGCCTTCCAGTCGGTGCAAGGCATCGAAGCCTCCCTCAACATGATCATCCTCGCGGTGCTGGGCTTCCTGGCCCTGATTCGCTCCGAGGAGCGGATCAAGCGCAAGCGGGTGTTTCGCCAGCTCCACGGGCTGCGGTCGCTGATCCACGTCATCGACATGCACCAGCTGACCAAGGATCCGGCAACGCTTTCAGCCAGTTTCAAGCCGACTGCGCATTCGCCAGCCCGCATCACCAACGCCGCCGACCTTGCCCGCTATCTCGACTACTGCTCCGAAATGCTGTCGATCACCGGCAAGATCGCCGCGCTGTTCGCGCAATCGGTGAATGACGCCGTGGTCATCGACGGCGTCAATGACATCGAGAACCTGGCTTCGAACCTCTCGCGAAAGATCTGGCAGAAGATCACGCTGATCGAAACCCCTCATGGGCAGCCGGCACGTGCGGCGAAGACCGATCCCGGGCCGGGTCCGCCGCGTCGGCCTGCAGTCCGCAGACGACCGGGGCCGGCAAGCTAAAACCGGCGACCCGGCGGCAGATCCGCTAGAGCGGCAGAGCGGGGAGTTCCGAAAGCCCGGTTTTGCGCCGGATGCTCTAAGCGAATGTTAATCACCCTGGCCCAGCATGCCGGCGAAGACTGTGTCGACCGGCACGGAGCGCTCGACTGGCAAGCGACCTATCCCTGACCACCAAGGAGCCGCGCAAAACGTGGAGCGCCGCCGCTCGCCTGTTTGCCTGGTTCTCTTCGCCGATGAAATTGGAACCGGAAGCTGTCCGCGCCCGGCTTCTCGACACCACCTTCGACCGCAAATTCGCGGTCCTGTTCGGCACCATCAGCGTTCTGTTGGTTGCGGTCAGCGCCGCTCTTGCCACCGGGGATTGGTGGCCCTACGCCTGGATTGCCGCCGACCTGATGCTTTTCACCGTCCGCGTTCTGCTGATGCGGGAATGCGAGCAGGCCCGCAGGCGCGGCTCGAAAGGGCCGCTGGCGGGCCTGATGGCAGCCAGCGGCGTCTGGTCGGTCGTTTTCGGCCTCGGCTGCTATGGCTGTGTTGCCAGCGGGAATATGGCGCTTTCCGTACTTGCCGCCTTGAATGTCGCAGGCGTCGTCGGCGTGGTGTCGTCACGCAATGCGGCGACCCCGCGCTTCGCCATATTCGTCATGTTGGCCGTAAGCCTGCCTTACGTGGTCGGTGCATTGTTTTCTGCGGCGCCCGGAATGCCGATCGTCGGAATTCAAACGCCATTCTATGTGGCCGGCGTCATCATCGTGCTGCTTCAGAACCACGCAATCAATGCCCGCATGATCCGCGCCGAACTGGACAATCGCGACCTGGCCATCAAGGACGCGCTGACCGGCCTGCCAAACCGCATCTTCCTGCAGGAGAAATTGCGCGACATGTGCCGCGACCTTGCGGCGCCGGCCGCCAATGGCGGCAAGCCGTTTGCAGTGCTCAGCATGGATCTCGACGGTTTCAAACAGGTCAACGACCGTTTTGGCCACGCCGTCGGCGACGTGCTGCTGCGCAAGGTGGCCGAGCGATTGAAGCGCGGCTTCCGTCCGGGGGACGTGGTCTTCCGCATTGGCGGCGATGAATTTGTCATCCTTTTGCCCGCAACCTCGGAGATCGAGGCCACCTACCTGGCAAAGCGGGCCATCGAAAAGGTCTCGGTGCCTTTCGACCTCGGGGTCGGTTCCGCCATCCATGTCGGCTTGAGCGTCGGCAGCGCATGCGCACCCGCCGACGGAGGCGATCCGGAAATCCTGCTCACCTGTTCCGACCATGCGCTCTACGAAGCCAAGCGCACCGGCAAGGGCCGTTACTGGGCGCCTGTGCGGGCTACGATCTGACGGTCGCGACAACGGCTTCCGGCGTCAGGCAGGGCGATCCGCGCCTCTTCTGCTCGGCCGCGCGCACCAGTGCCGTGACATGCTTCAGCAACGGCGCCGGCGTGCCGGCCTTTTCGGCCAAACGCAGGACCGCGCCTTGCAGTTCGCCGATCTCCGTCGGCCGGCGGCGCTGAAGGTCATCCCACATCGACGAACGCGCGGCCGGATCGATGGCAAGCATCCGCCGCGCCAAGAACTTGAACAGCCAGTCGGGCAGG
Source organism: Mesorhizobium sp. M0019 (assembly GCF_040323975.1). Lineage (NCBI taxonomy): Bacteria > Pseudomonadati > Pseudomonadota > Alphaproteobacteria > Hyphomicrobiales > Phyllobacteriaceae > Mesorhizobium > Mesorhizobium sp. M0019. Next base: position 30,244 of record NZ_JAMYVK010000030.1, read on the forward strand.
CGAAGCACTTTCGGCAGCAGCGCGGGACGCAGGCCGGCGATGCGAGCGGGTTCGATGCCTGTCGCCATCATTGCCGCCAATGCTTCGTCGATCTGGCCGGCCAGGATCAGCCGCCAGCGGCGATCGGCAAGCTCTGCCGCCAGCGGCAGGCCGGAAAGCGCCACCAGCGCGTTGTTGAGGTTGAGCAGCAGCTTGCCCCATAGCACCGCTTCGATGTCACCATGCGTGGCGACGGCAAAGCCCTCGACGTCAAGCAGTTCGTCAAGGCCTGTCGGACCCTGTTCGATCATCACCTTGCCGCCGCTGGCGCGGTGCAGGCGAAGCGGCAATTCGCCCTCCGCCGATTGGACCACGTTGAACGGCACCATGCCCGCGAGCACCCGCCGGGCGGCGAGATGGGCTCGCAACTTATCGGCATTGTCGACGCCGTTCTGCAGGACTGAGTACCACCGCATCCGGTCGCGCATGGGCCGCAATAAGCCCGGCCATGTCCTGCGTCGCGCCGCTCTTGACCGTTAGCAGGATGACATCGGCAGCGGGGAATGCCGCGGCCGGATCGGCGGTGACCGACAATGCCTCCGGCTTGACGGATCGGTCGCGGCCATCACGGTCGGTGATGCGCAATCCACCTTTTTGCAGCGCCTTCTCGATGCGAGGCCGCGCCAGCAGAACCACCTTTCGCCCGGCAAGTATCAGGCAGCCGCCGGCGTAGCATCCGATACTGCCGGCACCGGCGATTACGATCGTCCTGCCATGCGTGATCATGCGATGGCCCTGTCCTGGTCGAGAGGCCTGGCCGCAACTATACGGCATGAAAACCATAATGTCGGCGGCATGGCTGGCCCTTATGTCTGGCCGTGACAGGCCTTGCGCTTTCGACTATCGCTTTTGCCCATGACGCTGCCTACCGATCCGACCAGAAATCTGGCTGCTCTCATCCGCTGCGCTTCCGTGACGCCCGCCGAAGGCGGTGCGCTGAGCGCGCTGGAAGAAATGTTGAAGCCGCTCGGCTTTGCCGTCGAGCGCCCGGTGTTTTCCGAATCCGGCACACCTGACATAGAGAACCTTTACGCGCGGCGTTCCGGCAACGGCCCGCATCTGATGTTTGCCGGCCATGCCGATGTCGTGCCGGTGGGCGATGAAACAGCCTGGACGCACCCACCCTTTGGCGCCGAGATCGCCAATGGCGAGATGTTCGGCCGCGGCGCCGTCGACATGAAGGGCGGCATTGCTTGTTTCGTCGCGGCGGTAGCGCGACATATTGCGCAGAAGGGCGGCCCGAAGGGTTCGGTCTCGCTGCTGATAACCGGCGACGAGGAAGGGCCGGCGATCAACGGCACGACGAAACTGCTCGAATGGGCGGCTGTCAAGGGTGAGAAATGGCATGCTGCGATCGTCGGCGAGCCGACCAATCCCGACGCGCTCGGCGATATGATCAAGATCGGCCGGCGCGGCTCGCTCTCCGGCACGGTCGTCGTCAACGGCCGCCAGGGACACGCCGCCTATCCGCAGCTAGCCGACAATCCCGTGCGCGGCCTGGTGACGCTGGTCGACGCCTTGCTTGACCCCGTCTTCGACAACGGAACAAGGGATTTCCAGCCGACCAATCTTGAGGTCACCTCCATCGATGTTGGCAACCCTGCCACCAACGTCATCCCGGCGAAGGCGGCGGCTAGCTTCAATATCCGCTTCAACGACACATGGACCGCCGAGACGATCCAGGCCGAGATCCACAACCGCCTCGACCAGGCGGCGAAACGCAAGAAATACCGCGCCGGCAAGAAGACGCCGGTCGACTACGAGATCGTCTGGCGCGACGGACCGAGCCACGTTTTCCTGACACGCGACGACAGGTTGATCGAGACGCTTGGCGGCTCGATCAAGGCGGTGACCGGCAGGAAGCCGGCGCTCTCCACCTCCGGCGGCACCTCCGATGCCCGCTTCATCAAGGATTATTGTCCGGTGGTCGAATTCGGACTTGTCGGCAAGACCATGCACATGGTCGACGAACGCGTGGCGATTGCCGACCTCGAGACGCTGACGCAGATTTATCTGCGCTTCGTTGAAGACTGGTTTGCGCAGGACATATCCTAGTGATGCTTTCAGCGGATGAAACCTACGCTTCGCTTGCCGGTGCCTGGCGGCTGATGCTCGGCAAGGCCGACGGATTTCGCCTGCTCGACCTTTCGGCGGACGGTTTCTGGAACTCCTTTTTTGCCATCATCGTCGCGGCGCCCGCATTGATCGTCGGCTGGGTCGGTATTGCCAACCAGATCGGCGATCCCGACGCATTTGTCGGCCGTTTCAGCATGTTGATCCGCCTGGCCACCGTCGATATCGGCGCCTGGGTGCTGCCGCTCGTCGGCCTCGCCCTGGTCGCGCCACGCGCCGGCATCGGCAGCCGCTTCGTCCATTATGTCGTGGCCAGCAATTGGGCCTCGGCGATCATCGCCTGGATGATGCTGCCATCGGCGTTGATCCGGCTTTTCCTGACGTCGGCCAACGAAGTCTCCGGACTCGTGTCGCTGCTGTTGTTCGCGCTGTCGATGGTCTTGACCTGGCGGATGACCAACGTTGCGATCGGCAGGGGTGCGGCCGCCGGCAGCGCCGTTTTTGCCGGCATGTTCGTGGCGTCGCTGATCGTCCTGTTCGGCCTGCAGGCGCTGCTCGGGATCAGCGTTCCGGATCAGCCAGGCGTTGGATAATCGACGCCGACGAGAAACAGCCCGTCGGGCGGCGCCACCTGACAGCAGGCCGCACGGTCGCGCGCCTCAAGCGCCGCCTTGAGGTCGGCAACAGTCCAGCCGCCTTCGCCGACACGTTTGAGCGAGCCGACCATCGAGCGCACCTGGTTGTGAAGGAAGGACCGCGCCGAAGCGCGGACTTCGATGAAATCGCCGGTGCGGCTGACATCCAGCCGGTCGAGCGTGCGGACGGGGCTGGTGGCTTGGCACTGGGTCGAGCGGAAGGTGGTGAAATCATGCCGGCCAAGCAGCACCTTTGCCGCTTCGTGCATGGCACCGGCATCGAGCTGCTTCGGTACCCACCAGATCTTGCCCTTGTCGAGCGCCGCCGGCGCGCGCCGATTGACGATGCGGTAGACGTAGTGGCGGCCGATTGCCGAGAAACGCGCATCGAAGCCATCCGGCACGACGGCGGCCTTCAGGATGGCGATGCGCACCTTGGCCGCCTGCAGATGCGCGTTGACGGCGTCGCGCACCTTGTCGCCGGGCCATGCCTTGATCAGATCGACATGCGCCACCTGAGCGGTCGCATGGACGCCGGCATCGGTGCGGCCGGCGGCGCGCAGCGAAACCTGCTCACCACAGAACTTCTCGATCGCCTGCTCGATCGCCTGCTGCACCGAAGGCTGGTTGGCCTGGCGCTGCCAGCCGGCGAAGAGACTGCCGTCATATTCGATGTCGAGGCGAAAACGCGGCATTCCCGGATCGAGGCGAAATCAGGCGGCGAGGGCTGAGCCGAAGGCCGAGGCGTAGACCAGCCTGCCGGTCTCCGGCGCCTCGCCCCAGGCAAGCGCCTGCAAAGCCTCGCTTTGGTAGTCGCTGTCGAATTTCGCGGCACGGGCGCGGCTGTAGCCGAAACGCCCATAATAGGCCGGATCGCCGAGCACCACGGCGAGCGTCTCGCCGGCAGCTTTCAGGCGGATATGCGCCTCGCGGACCAGCGCACCGCCGATGCCGGTGCCGTGGAACGACGGCTCGACCGCTAGAGGCGCCAGCGCCACCGCCGGGAAACTCTTGCCGCCATTCTGCACGAAGAGCCGTGAAAACAGGATATGGCCGACCACTTGCCCGTCTTCGTCCGCCACCAGTTCGACGACGGCATCACCGCCGGTGACCAGCGCGTCGACCAGTCCGGCCTCCGTCTGCTGGCCGAACGCGTGTTCTTCGACAAGGCGGATCGCCTCGCGGTCCCGCGGCGTCGCCGCGCGTATGGACATCATGCTCATGACAATTTCATTCCTTTTTCGAGCTTGGCCCCGCGCAGAAACTCCTGCGCGGCAATGGGCCTTGCGCCCGCACGTTGAACTTCGACCAGCCTGATCGCGCCTGACCCGCAGGCGACCGTCAGACGGTCATCGAGAATTCCTCCCGGTTCGCCGGCGCCTTGCGAGAGCGTCGAGCGAAGCAGTTTCAGCCGTTCCACGCGGCCGCCGATTTCGGCCTCGCACCATGCACCGGGAAAGGGCGACAGGCCGCGAATCTGGTTGTGCACGTCGCCGGCAGGTCGCAGCCAGTCTATGCGAGTCTCCGATTTATCGATTTTCTTGGCGTAGGTCACCCCCACCTCCGCCTGTGTGGTAAATGTCAGCGTATTCCGCTCCAGCCGTTCGAGCGCTTGCACGATCAGCGCAGCACCGAGGACCATCAGCCGGTCGTGCAGATCGCCGGCCGTCATGTCGGGTCCAATGGGACATTTTTCAACCATTGCCACCGGCCCGGTGTCGAGGCCTTCCTCCATCCGCATCACCATAATGCCCGTTTCGGTATCGCCGGCCATGATGGCGCGCTGGATAGGGGCAGCGCCGCGCCAGCGCGGCAACAGCGATGCGTGACCGTTGAGGCAACCGAGCCGCGGCGCCTCGAGAATGGGTTTGGGTAGAAGCAATCCGTAGGCGACGACCACGGCGACGTCGGCGCGCAAGGCGCGGAACGCCTCCTGCTCCGCCTCGCTCTTCAGCGACACCGGCGACCGCACCTCGATGCCAAGCCGCTCCGCCTCGCGCTGCACCGGCGACGGCGTCAGTTCGAGCCCGCGCCGGCCGCCGGCGCGCGGCGGCTGCGTGTAGACGGCCGTCAACCCGTGCCCGGCCCCGGCAATCGCCCGCAGCGTCGGCACGGAGAATTCAGGCGTACCCATGAAGATGACACGCAGGGGCATTTCGTCGACGCCTACCCCACCATCTTGCCCGGCGCCTTGTCCCTGGCGAGCTTCTTGAATTTCTTGACCACCATGTCGCGCTTCAGCTTGGAGATGTGATCGATGAACAGCACGCCGTTGAGGTGGTCGATTTCATGCTGCAGGCAGGTCGCCATCAGCCCCTCGGCCTCGATCTCCTGCAGCTTGCCGTCGCGGTCGAGAAACTTCACCCGCACCGCCGCCGGACGCTCGACCTCGGCATAGTAATCCGGGATCGACAGGCAGCCTTCCTCGTAGACCGAACGCTGGTCGGAGCTTTCGAGGATTTCGGGATTGATGAAGACGTGCGGTGCCGGCGTCTCGTCCTCCTTGGCCAGGTCGATCACCAGCATGCGCAAGGGTTCGCCAACCTGGATCGCCGCGAGGCCGATACCGGGCGCGTCATACATGGTGTCCAGCATGTCGCCGGCCAGTTTGCGCAGATCGCCGTCGACACGCTCGACCGGTTTTGAAACCTGGCGCAGGACGGGATCGGGGAGGATGATAAGCGGCTTGATCGACATGGCGTCTCACCTAAGACCTCGCAGGAAAAGCGTCAACCGGGGCGCCTTCGGGTCGTTCACGTTTTGATCTGTGCCGGCAGACCGAATCATCTATGCTGTCGACATGAACGATCTGGCCACCATCCTGTCCGAACCTGTCGCCCGCCTCGGCGCCACCACGATCACGCTCGGCCAAGCCCTGGGTTTCGGCGCAATGCTGTTCCTCGGCCTGTTCGTGGCGCTCGTCGTTGCGCTCTGGCGATCGGCCAAGGCGCGTGCAGTGGCGGCCGCCGAAGCCGCCGACCACGCCCGCGACGCCGAGGTGCGGATGGCTGGTATCTTGGCAAGCCAGGCGGAAATGCAGGGCCGCATGGGCGCCATCGCCGAAGTGTTCGGGGCGCGCCAGGCGGAACTGACACAGTCGATCGGCCAGCGTCTCGATGCCATGACCGGCCGCCTGGGCCAGACCATGACCGAGCAGACGAGATCGACGCATGAGAGCCTCGCCAAGCTGCAGGAACGGCTGGCGGTCATCGATATCGCGCAAGGCAACATCCAGTCGCTGGCCGGCCAGGTCGTGCAATTGCAGGCGATCCTTTCCAACAAGCAGACGCGCGGCGCCTTCGGCCAGTCGCGCATGGAAGCCATCGTCGCCGACGGATTGCCGCACGGCGCCTATGAATTCCAGGCGACCTTGTCGAATGGCAGCCGGCCCGACTGCCTGGTGAAGATGCCGAACGGCGCACCGTCGCTTGCCATCGACGCAAAGTTTCCGCTCGAGGCGTGGAATGCCATCCGTGCCGCCGAAGGCGCCGACCTGCAGAAGTCCGCTGCACAGGCTTTCCGCCGCGACATCGAGGTGCATGTCCGGGATATTTCCGAAAAATACCTGATCCAGGGCGAGACGCAGGACACCGCCTTCATGTTCGTGCCCTCAGAATCGGTGTTCGCCGAAATCCACGAGAATTTCGAGGCCGTTGTCCAGAAGGCGCATCGATCGCGGATCGTCATCGTCTCGCCATCGCTTTTGATGCTGTCGATCCAGGTCATCCAGGCGATCCTCAAGGATGCCCGCATGCGCGAGCAGGCACACCTGATCCAGGGCGAGGTTATCCGGCTGATGGAAGACGTCTCCCGGCTCGACGAGCGGGTGCGCAAATTGCAGACGCATTTCGGTCAATCGGCCAAGGATATCGAGGACATCCTTGTCTCGACATCGAAGGTGACCAGGCGCGGACAAAAGATCGAGGCGCTGGAGTTTGGCGTGCAGCCGGCGGAGGACACCGCTGGTTCGAATGGCAGCGGAGCAAAAGCGGAAATCAGCCCGCGCGTCGCCGATTCGAAAACCGGGCAGTTGAGGCTAAGGGTCGTCGAAGGCGACGATTGAGAGCTACGCCGGAACCGGAGGCTTCGCCCGGGTCTGGCGCTACTGCTCCTCGATGATGGTTGTGCCTTCGAATTCCGGCAGCCAATGCAGCGCCGAGCGGTGCCAGATCTGCTTTCTCGGCACCAGTTGCTCGCGCTGCCGTGCCGTGCCGACCCTGATACCGTAAACCTTCGGTCCCTCGCCCGCCGACGTGGCGTAGAGATGCGAGCCGCACTCACCGCAAAATGCCTGGGCGCGCTTGGTGCCGCTCGAACCGGTCTTGATGTAGATCTTCGGCGTGCCCTTGGTGATCCTGTAATTGTCCTCGGACGCCGGCACGGTGACGCGAAAGGCCGTTCCGGTTAGCTTCTGACAATCGATGCAGTGACAAATGGTGGTCTTTTCCGGATCGACTTCGGCCTCGTAAGTGATAGCGCCACAATGACACGCGCCGTCGATTTTCATCTTCGTTCCTCCTGGAGCTTTTGCCCGCAATCATAATCGGGACTGCCCGATGGCGCAGCCATTTTCCTCAGGCCGGTTCCCCTCCGGACGCCGCCAAGGTCTTGCTCCGGCGTTCCCAGGTGCCGGTGGTCTGCGGCTTGACGAAGAGCCGCGTCACCTCCGGCATCTCCGCCTTCAGCCGCGTCTCGAGGCGCTCGACACAGGTCTCTATCTCCGGCGCCGACAAATGATCCTCGAACTCGATGCTCAAAGCGGCGACGATCTCCTGCGGACCCATATGCAGCGTCAGCACGCCATTTGCCCGTTGCACCGCCGGGTCCTGCTGGACGATGGCCAGCACCTCTGTTTGCACCTCGGGCGAGGCCGGCTCGCCGAGCAGCAGGCTCTTGCTTTCGCGCGCCAGGAAGATCGCGGTCCCGCCCAGGATGAGCGCGATGCCGATCGACGCGGCGCCGTCGAGCTTCGGCATGTCCAGCAATTCCGCCGCCAATATGCCGGCGAAGGCGACAACGAGGCCGAGAAGTGCCGCGCTGTCCTCGAAGAGTACGGTGTAGACACTCGGATCCTTGCTGAGCTGCACCGCCTCGAGCCAGCCGTGGCTGCCTTTTTGGTGGCGGAACTCCTTCAGCGCCACCAGCCAAGAGGTGCCTTCGAAGAGGAAGGAAAGGCCAAGGACAGCGTAGTTCACCTTGGCGTTGGCAATCGGCTCCGGCGCCATGATGTGCGTCACGCCTTCGTAGAACGATATGCCGGCACCCAGTGCAAAGACGAGGAGCGCAACGATGAAGCTCCAGAAGTACAGCTCGCGGCCATGGCCGAGCGGATGCGTGCGGTCGGCCGGCCGGGCGGCACGGTGCATGCCGTAAAGCAGCAGGCTGCCATTGCCGGTATCGACGAGCGAGTGGACGCCTTCCGAGAGCATTGCCGAGCTGCCCGTGAACAAGGCAGCGGCAAATTTGGTCAGTGCGATCGCAAGATTTCCGGCGAGCGCCGCATAGATCACTTTTTTCGACCCGCCATGCGCCGCCATGGTGTACTGCCTTGGTTGATGCACCGAGATTGGCGGAGCGCCCGCCCACGCTCCACAGCTCTCACAACGCCCGAAGTGCCCAGTTGTTCACAAGGTCAGTTGTTCAAAAGCGCAGCGCGACGGGCTATTCGACGACCTCGTCCGTCCAGACCTTGAAGCCAGCCAGCGCGCCCGGCCCGAAAATGTGGGTCAGCGGCACATCGGCGGCATCGCGCCCGGAGGCGATCAGGATGCGCCCGATGCGCGGCGCGTTATTGCGCGGGTCGAACGCGTGCCAGCGGCCGCCGAGATAGACCTCCATCCAAGCGGCGAAATCCATGTCCGACCACGGCTTTGGCAGGCCGATATCACTGATATAGCCGGTGCAGTAGCGGGTCGGAATGTTCAGGGCGCGGCAGAAGGCAACAGCGAGGTGAGCAAAGTCGCGGCATACACCACTCTGCTCGCGATAGGCCTCGGCGGCGGTGCGCGTCGGCCGTGCATTGAAATAGTTGAAGACGATGTGGTTATGGACGAAGTCGCAGACCGCCTGGACGCGCGGAATGCCGAGCGGGGTGCTGCCGAACAGCCGCCACGCTTCATTCGACAGCACGTCGCTCTCGCAATAACGGCTGGGCAGCAGGAACAGCAGCGTCTCCGATGGCAGATCGCGCACCTCGTGCTGCCACGCCGTCAGCTCGCGCGTCTCGAAGGAGCCGGGGTCGCGGATCACCGCGTCGGTGCCGAACGCAAAGCGCCCGGCCGGCGCAACGAAACGGTTGCACCAATTGCCGAAACTGTCGCGGTAGCTTTCGATCGGCACCGGCGGGTTCGACGTCAGGAAGTCCGGCCGCTCAAGATCGGATGCGCGCGAATAATGGACGTTTAGCATCGCGATCAGCGGTGTTTCCTGCGGGAAGTCGAAGCTCATCTGGCAACCGATGTGGATCCGCATTGTCGTCCTGACCGGCCTGCCTGATCATCAGCCGGCGAAACGCAAGGGCTGATGCTGCAGTGCGAAGAAGACCATGGCACGGACCGCTGCGGTTTACGAGGGAATTAGAAACCGGTTGACAGCCATCGGCCAGGGCGACTGCACGGCAGCGGCCTCTTGCAGTCGAGCGTTTTCTCTTGTTTCACTTCGCCAGACATCAACTGGAGGAACGAATCATGGCTAAGGGTGCGATGAAGGCAGGCAAGGAAGCCCGCAAGCCGAAGAAGGACGCGAAGAAACCCGCTCCGGCGCCGGCCCTGAAGGCACCGCCGGTGAAGGCGATGAAGCTGAAGGACAAGTAGGGCCGCAGCTACCGTTTCGGCTTATTTCGACCGGCCGCAAACGCGGCCGGTATGATTGTTCATTAAGCTCACGCGCATCCCCTATGGATGCGGCGAAGGCAATTTTTGCGCTTTTCAAGAAATCGGCCGGAAGCCATCGAAACGGAGCGTTCCGATGTCGTGGATTTTCCTGTTGTTCGCCGGACTGTTCGAGATCGGCTGGGCGATCGGCCTCAAATACACCGACGGATTCTCGAAGCCGCTGCCGACCGTCCTGACGGTAGCCTCGATGATCGTCAGCCTGACCTTGCTCGGCCTGGCGCTGAAGGCGTTGCCGGTCGGCACCGCTTACGCGGTGTGGACCGGCATCGGCACCGTCGGCACGGCGCTGTTGGGATATGGCTGCTCGGCGAGCCAGCGACGGCGATCAGGCTGGCCTGCATCGCGCTAATCGTCTGCGGCATCATGGGACTGAAGCTCGCGGCTTAGCCGATTCTGACGGACGAGCGCGTTCGGGGCCGCTGCAAGGCGGCCCTGATTCTTGAATTCGGCTGATCAGTGCCGGAAGGCGCTATCGCGCGGAGAAGCCGGGCGGCGTCCTGCCGGTGCGCTGCTTGCGCGCCGCATAGCGTGCGTCACGCTTAGCCTTGCGTTCGGCCTCGTCGGCAAGAAAACGGGCGATCCGCTCGTTCTCTTCAGCTTCCCGGATCTTCGCTTCGGCCTGTGCGGCTTCTTCCGCGGCGATGCGTGCCGCTTCGGCAGCTGCCTCGCGCTCGGCCTTTTCGGCCGCTTCGCGCGCCAGCTTTTCCTGCTTCAGCCTGGCCTTTTCGGCCTCGCGTATCGCGCGGGCCTCGAGGATCGCCTTGCGCTCGGCCTGTCGTGCCAGCACCGCTGGATCATCTGGCGCCGGCTTTGCCTTGAAGCGCTCCAGAAGCGCCTTCTTTGCCTCGTTTGCGGCATTGCGCCGCTCGAAAACGTCTTTTTCCCTATAGATAGCCAAGTCCACTTCCCTGAAGTCAATTTGCGAGGCTTACATACGCGCGAAAACCGAGAGTTCAAGCGCCAAAACGGTATGCCAGCCATGAAATTCTGATCTGTTGCAGCCGGGAGACGCCATTTCGATTGAATTCGGCTGAAAGCACCCGCACTGTTCACCATCCAGGCATCTGGCGGGGCGGCGGACTGATCGCTACGTGTAGCGCCAAGGCAAAACGCTGAGATGACACACTATGCAACTCGGTCTCTACACCTTCGCCGACGTCAGCCCGGAACCAGGTCCCGGTGCGATCGGTGCGCATGAGCGGTTGCGCAACCTGATCGAGGAGATCGAGCTCGCCGACCAGGTCGGGCTGGACGTCTTTGGTCTCGGCGAGCACCACCGTCCCGACTATGCTGCCTCGGCTCCGGTGGTGGCGCTGGCGGCGGCGGCCGAACGGACCAAGCGCATAAGGCTGACCAGCGCTGTCACCGTGCTGTCCTCCGACGATCCGGTGCGCGTCTTCCAGCAGTTTGCCACCCTCGATCTTCTGTCCGGCGGCCGTGCCGAGATCATGGCCGGGCGCGGCTCGTTCATCGAGTCCTTTCCGCTGTTCGGCTACAATCTCGAAGATTATGACGAGCTCTTCGCCGAGAAGCTCGAACTGCTGCTCGCCATCCGCGATCATGTCAAGGTGACCTGGTCGGGCAGTCTGCGCGCGCCGATCAACGACCGCGGCGTCTATCCGCGGCCCTTGCAGGACAAATTGCCGATCTGGATCGCCGTCGGTGGAACACCGCAATCCGTCGCCCGCGCGGGTGTGCTCGGGTTGCCGCTGGCACTGGCGATCATTGGTGGCGAGCCGGCGCGGTTCGCACCGCTGTTCGACATCTACAGGGATGCAGCCAGGCGCGCCGGCAACGATCCGGCAAGCCTTGCCACCAGTCTCAACGTGCACGGCTTCATTGCCGACACCACGGACCAGGCAGCCGACGATTTTTACGGGCCGCAGGCCGAGGTGATGAACCGCATCGGCCGCGAGCGCGGCTGGGGGCCGACATCGCGGGCGCATTTCAACCAATCGCGCGGCCCAAACGGCGCGCTGTTCGTCGGCAATCCAGAACAGGTGGCCGAGAAGATCATTGCCCAGCACAGGATATTCGGCAACGACCGCTTCCTGCTGCAAATGGCGATCGGCACCATGCCGCACGCCAAGGTGATGAAGGCCATCGAACTCTACGGCACCAAAGTGGCGCCGATCGTGCGCCGGGAAACTGCGAAGGCCGTTCCCGCCGTGGCGGCGCCGGTTGCCTGATTCCCAGTCACCTGATTCATTGCCAAGGCCGCGAGGCGGCCTTGCCGGTGACGCCGGCTAACGGAACCTTGAAGCGACAGAGGCGTTTTCGCCAACGGTCTGCACCAATCGCGGTGTGCCGCCGAGGGTCAGAATGAAAGCCGAACCCGACGCTTCGGGCGCAAGCGCTGCCGAAAGCCCGGATCCGCGCGTCGAGGCGCGGGCGGATGCGCATCTGATGCGTTCGCTGCTCGTCGGCATCTTCATTCTCATGGCGATCTACGCGCTTTACTTCGCCCGCGCCTTCTTCATGCCGGTCATTCTGGCTTTCCTGCTGGCGCTGACGCTGACGCCGATCGTTCGCTTCCTGCGCAAGCATGGCATGCCCGATGTCATTTCAGCGACACTGTTGGTGCTGCTTTCGTTCTGCCTCGTCGCCGTCGCGGGATATCTGCTCAGCGGCCCGGTCATCGACCTCATCAACAACACCTCGACGATCGGCCAGCAGCTTACCGAACGTCTGGCACAACTGCGCCGTCCGTTCGAACGGATCGTGGAGATTTCGCGCCAGATCGAGGGCCTGACACAGACATCCCAGGAGCCGGGCGTTCAGAGGGTGGCGACGGCGCCATCCGGTATTCTCTCGCAGGCCGCCGGCAATGTGCTGTCGGCCGGCGCCAGCGTTACCATCGTCTTCGTCCTGTCGCTGTTCCTGCTCGCCTCGGGCACGATGTTCTATGAAAAGATCGTCCAGTCCTTCCCCAGTCTCAGCGAAAAGAAGCGGGCGCTGCGCGTCGTCTACGACGTAGAACGTGAAATCTCGCATTATCTGCTTACTGTCACGGTCATCAATACATGTCTCGGCGTGGTCATCGGGCTCGGCCTGTGGGCGCTCGGCGTGCCCAACGCGCAGGTCTGGGGCGCGGCAGCGGCTCTGCTCAATTTCCTGCCCTATATCGGGGCGCTGACCACCATCACGCTGGTTACGATCATCGCGCTGATAAGCTTCGACACGATTTCCTATGCGCTGCTGGCGCCGGCCTTCGTCCTTATGTGCGATGTCGTCGAAGGCCAGTTCGTGACGCCGACGGTGGTCGGCCGCCGTCTCGAAATCAACGCAGTGGCGATCCTCATCGCCATCGCCTTCTGGTCGTGGCTGTGGGGTTTTGTCGGCGCGCTGCTGGCGGTGCCGCTGCTGGTCGTCATCAAGGTGTTCTGCGATCATTTCGACGGTCTCAGCCATGTCGGCAATTTCCTGGCGGCGCAACACACGGCAGCGATCGAGGACGAAGAGATTCCCGAGGTGAAAAGGTAGCGGCTTAAAGGGTCAAAAGCGTCCCCCCGATGGGGCAGATCACGACCTTGCATCGGTCGCACGTCCGTTTCCCCCAGCGCTCCATCAACATTTTGAATTTGCCGCCTCGGCAACGGCTTCCTACATCCCTTCGGCCCACAGGAAACCCGCGCCGATGACCGTTCTTTCCGTTCTCGACCTGTCGCCGATCGTCGAAGGCAGCAACGCTTCACAGTCACTCGCCAATTCGCTCTATCTCGCCCGTCATGCCGAGCGGCTGGGTTACCGGCGCTATTGGCTGGCAGAGCACCACAATATGCCGGGCATCGCCAGCGCCGCCACCTCGGTGGTCATTGCTCATGTGGCCGGCGGCACCAATACGATACGCGTCGGCGCCGGCGGCATCATGCTGCCCAATCATTCGCCGCTGGTCATCGCTGAGCAGTTCGGTACGCTTAATGCTCTGCATCCTGGCCGCATCGATCTCGGCCTCGGCCGGGCGCCCGGCACCGACATGGCCACGGCACGGGCGCTGCGCCGTAACCTCGACGCTGGCGCCGACAATTTCCCGCAGGACGTCGTCGAGCTGATGGGTTACTTGCAGCCGGCCGAAGACGGCCAACGCATCCGCGCGGTGCCCGGCGAAGGCGAAAAGGTGCCGATCTGGATTCTCGGTTCCAGCCTCTACGGCGCGCAGCTTGCCGCCATGCTCGGCCTGCCCTACGCCTTCGCTTCGCATTTTGCGCCGGCCGAGCTCGACCATGCTCTGGAGATCTACCGCTCGCGTTTCCAGCCTTCGGAGCAGCTCGACAAGCCTTATGTGATGCTCGGCCTCAACGTCTTCGCCGCTCCTTCCGATGCCGAGGCGCGGCTGTTGTTCACCTCGCTGCAGCAGGCCTTCGTCAATCTGCGCACCGGCCGGCCCGGCCGATTGCCGCCGCCGGTCGAAGGATATGAGCGCGACCTCGATCCAATGGCCAAGACCATGCTCGGCCAAGCGCTTTCCTGCGCCGTCGTCGGCTCCCCGGAAACGGTCAGTCAAGGCATCGAGGCGTTTGTGCGCCGCACAGGGGCCGACGAGCTGATGGTCACAGCGCAGATTTTCGACCATGCGGCGCGGGTGCGCTCGTTCGAGATCCTGGCCGACGCTCACAAATCGCTGTCGGAAGCTGCCTGAGAGTTGGTTCGCCACTTGCCACTGTTGCGGGCAAGGCCGGCCTTAGGCAGGGAACATCGCGAACAGGTGTGCGAAGACATAGCGAACATTTCGCGCGTTTTACGCGGAGGTTTTCGATCCGTCATGCTCGTCCGTTAGCGGGAAACGCGGCGTCCACTAAATGACGATCACCTTGGTGCCGATTGTGGCGCGGTCATAGAGATCGATGATGTCCTGGTTCATGAGGCGAATGCAGCCCGCAGACACGGCTTTGCCGATGGACCACCATTCGGGGCTACCGTGCAGGCGATATCCAGTGTCACCCTTCTCGTTGAAAAGATAAAGCGCCCGCGCACCGAGCGGGTTCACGAGTCCGCCCTCCATATGGGCCGGTATGATGCGGCCTCGCTTCTGCTCGCGCACGATCATCGCGGACGGCGCGCTCCAATCCGGCCATTCGCGCTTCCTCGCAACGTGAGCAGTGCCATGCCACTCGAAGCCCGCCTTGCCGACGCCGATGCCGTAGCGCAGTGCCTGACCGTCTCCCAGCACGTAGTAGAGAAACTTCGCTCCTGTATCGACAATGATGGTGCCAGGCTCCTCGTCAGTTGCATAAGGCACTGTCTGCCGACGGAACTTTGGGTCGACCTTGTAGATCGGAACCGGCGGAATGCGGAAACCGGCGTCGGTGAGGCCGCCATAGGCCTGGGGAAAGGTCTGTAATGCTCCGCCGGTGGTGCAGCCGGAGAATGCGACCATCCCAGCAAGTCCCAGCCCAATTAGGATCGATTTCACGCGCATGACTCAAGCCGGCGCCCGTGTGAACGATCAGCCGCATCTCGTCATATTCCTAATCCGACATGCTTCGATTGCCAAGATTTTCCTGACTGTCGGCTGGCTGATTGTTGGCCACTTGGCTCGATCGGCGCCGCGTCCTTCAATTGCTCGGTTTTCGAACGACGAACGCCCGTAGTGGCTGCGAAGGCCCGGGGTCGGCAGGACAGAGGGAGCGCTGTCCGTCCGGCATTGCAAAGTTTCTGAACAGAGCCCAAGCGCTACGCGCTGACGCTCTGCGCAGTCGCACCTAGCGGACGGCATGAATTGCGGATCATCAGGCGTCCCTTGAGCGTCAGCTTGCGCGGCGGCGCATCCCTGTTTCCGGCGAGCCGGTCGAGCAGCAGATTGGCCGCCTGTTCGCCAATCGCCTGCACCGGCTGTGCGACCGTGGTCAATTGCGGCCGGAACACATCCGACCACGGAAAGTCGTCGAAGCAGGCGACCGAAATATCCTCCGGACAGGACAGGCCGATATCGCGAATGGCCTTCATGGTGCCGATCACCATCGGGTTGTTGGCCGAAAAGATGGCGCTCGGCCGGTCGTGCAGCGAAAGCAGCTGCATGGTGGCATTGTAGCCGTCGACTTCATGGAAGTTGCCGAAGCGGACGAGTTCGGCCTCGGCCGGCAGGCCGGCGGCCTGGAGGGCCTCGCGGTATCCCGCCATGCGGTCATGCATCGGCGAGATATCGAACGAGCCGGAGATGTAGCCGATGCGCCGATGGCCGAGATCGATCAGGTAAGTGATGGCGTCGAACACCGCGCGCTGATTGTCGAGAACGACGGCATCGGTGTCGACACCCTGGCAAACACGGTCGAGCAGCACGACCGGCACATTGGCGTCGTCGACAATCCGTTTGAGGATCGCGCCGTCACCGACACGCGCGACGATCAGTCCGTCGACCATGCGGTCGAGCAGCAGCCTGATCTGGTCGTCCTGCGTGTTCAGGTGCTCGTCGGTGCAGCACAGCATGACGGCGTAGCCGGCCCTGTCGAAAGCCTGCTGGATGACCGAAACCACGTCGGTAAAGAACGGATTGGTGATGTGTGGGACGGTGAGCCCGATGGTGCGTGTGGTGCCCATCTTCAGGCTGCGGGCAATGGCGTTGCGCTTGTAGCCGATGTCGCGGATCGCCTGTTCGATGCGCTGGCTGAGCTCGGGGCTGACGGTCGCGGTGCCGTTGATCAGCGCCGATACGGTGGCCACGGAAACACGCGCGGCCTCAGCCACATGAAGCATAGTCGGAGCAGTGAATTTGCGCTGCTTTTTTCGTCCTGACGCTGTCATTTTCGAAACGTTTCACCACTCCATGGTAGCAATACGTACGGAATCTTATGATTTTGCGCAAGAATTGAAATGGAACAATCTTAGGCTCCAGATATGGCCTTGACATGATCGAAACGTTTAGATTAGCGTTTGAGTTGTTCGGTGACGACGGAGGGAGGCCGTCCTTGTCATGCAGCACGGCAATTCCATCCCTGCGCAAGGCGTCATGGCGGACGGCTCGGCTATCGTGCTGAGCGCCGAGCACATCTCCAAGTCCTTCGGCGGTATCGCCGCGCTTGTCGATGTCGGCTTCGAACTGCGGCGCGGCGAGGTCCATGCGCTGATGGGCGAGAACGGCGCCGGCAAGTCGACGCTGATGAAGATCCTGTCCGGCGTCTATACGGACTATAACGGAACGGTCAGTATCGATGGCTATCCGGTGCGCTTTGCCGGCGTCCGCGAAGCCGAGCGCGCCGGCATCGCCATCATCCACCAGGAGCTGAACCTCGTTCCCGAACTTAGCGTCGCCGACAATATCTTTCTCGGCCGCGAGAAGCTGATCGCCGGGCTGATCGTCGACCGCAAGGCGAGCAGCCGCGCTGCCGGCGCGCTCTTGCAAAGGCTCGGCATCGAGCTCGACCCGGATGCGCGCGTCGGTGCCTTGCGCGTCGGCGAACAGCAGCTGGTCGAGATCGCCAAGGCGCTGTCGATGTCGGCGCGCATTCTGATCATGGACGAGCCGACCTCGGCGCTTTCGCCGGCCGAATGCCAGCGGCTGTTCCGCATCATCCGCCAGCTCGCCGACAGCGGCGTGGCGATCGTCTACATTTCGCACCGCATCGACGAGGTCATGCATCTGGCCAGCCGCGTCACCGTGTTTCGCGATGGACGCCACGTCCTGACGCGGGCGATGGACAAGCTCGACGAAGACGCCATAATTTCGGCGATGGTCGGGCGAAACCTGCTTGCTTCCTCCCAGGAGCACCGCATCCCCGGTGGCAACACGGTCCTGTCCGTAAGCGAGCTGTCGCTGTCGAAGCCCAATCGCCATGGTTGGCGCACCGTGCTCGATGGCGTCAGCTTCGATCTTGCCGCAGGAGAAATCCTCGGTATCGGCGGGCTGCTGGGCTCGGGCCGTACCGAAATCCTGGAAACCATCTTCGGGTCCAGCGGCGGACGTGCCGGCGGTGAGATCAGGCTCGATGGCGAGGCAGTAGAAATCCGTTCGCCGCGCGATGCGCGCCGGCTCGGCATCGCCCTGGTCACGGAAGACCGCAAGACGCAAGGCCTGCATCTCGAGGCCTCGATCACCGACAATGTCGCGCTGCCGCTGGTCGGCGCGCTGGCGCGGTTCGGCGTGCGCTCGCTGGCCGGTGAGCAAGGGCTGGCACGGGACGCCGTCAAGGCGCTCGGCATTCGCTGCGAGACCGTCGAGCAGCCGGCCGGCACGCTGTCCGGCGGCAACCAGCAGAAGGTCGTCATCGGCAAATGGCTGGCGACGAGGCCGCGGGTGCTGCTGCTCGACGAGCCGACACGCGGCATCGATGTCGGTGCCAAGCGGGAAATCTACGATCTCATCTTCAAGCTGGCGCGAGACGGGCTGGCGATCGCCGTCATCAGCTCGGAATTGCCGGAGCTGCTGCATCTTTCCGACCGTATCCTGGTCATGGCCGACGGCCGCCAGACGGGAATCCTGTCCCGCGCGCAAGCCAGCGAGGAGGCCATCATGCGGCTTGCGGCGCCGCGACGGACGATGACGAGGCCTGCCGCATGAGCATTTTGCATATCCTGTCCCGGACGAAGCTCTACTGGGGCCTGATCGCCATCTTCCTGATCGGCGTGCTCGGCTCGCCGATCAGCTCCAAGGGCAACAACATCTTCCTGTCCTACGGCAACCTGCTCGATGTGCTGCGCCAGGTGTCGACCACCGGGCTGATTGCCACCGGCATGACTGCGGTGATCATCACCGGCGGTATCGACCTTTCCGTCGGCTCGCTGATGGCAATCTGCACGGTCGTCTGTGCCATGCTGCTGACGGTCCCCGGCGTGACGCCGGCGGTGGTGCTGGGGGTGCCGACAGTTGCCCTGGCAGCCCTTTGCCTCGGCATTCTCGTCACTCGTTTCATCCTGCTGAACATCGAAAAATCCCGCGCCGGCGCGCAGGCCACGCACGACATCAGGTTGGACAGCGTTCGCGGGCTGGTGACGCCCGGCATTGTCGGGGTGATCCTGTGCAGTCTGGTGCTGTGGTTCCTGCTGCCGCAGGTGGGCTCAAAATTCGGCGTGCTCGGCGTGCTGCTGGTGGCGCCTTGCGTCGGCCTGCTGTTCGGCGCGCTCAACGGCTTCATCATCGTCGCCGGGCGGCTGCAGCCCTTCATCGTGACGCTGGCGATGATGGTCACTGCGCTCGGCATCGCCCGGCTGACAGCCGGCCAGAACAATGCGGTGCTGCCGGTCTACACCGGCTCGAATGCCACCGCCGATTTCGAAATGCTGCGCTCTCTGGTATTCGGCGTGATCCCGATGCCGGGCCTGTTCTTCCTCGGCGCCATCCTGATCTACGGCGCCGTGCTGCGCTTCACCCCGTTCGGCCGCTATGTCTATGCGATCGGCGGCAATGAGGAGGCGGCGCGGCTGTCGGGCATCGCCGCAGGCCGCGTGAAGATCGCCACCTATGCCGTGTCAGGGCTGCTGGCCGGCATCGCGGCGGTGCTCTATGTCGCGCAGTATCGGCAAGGCAAGCCGGACGCCGGCGCCGGGCTGGAGCTCGACGCGATTGCCGCCGTGGTCATCGGCGGCACCAGCCTGATGGGCGGACGCGGCAGCCTCAGCGGGACGTTCTGCGGCGTGCTGATCTTCGGGCTGCTCTCCAACATCCTGCAGCTGCACAACATCAATTCGAACCTTCAGCTGGTGCTGAAGGGGATGATCATCATCGGTACCGTGCTCGTACAGGAGCGCAGTGCCGGTGATCTTCTCTTCTATCTGCGACTGCCCGGCGGGCAAGCGCACAAGGAAACGGCCGCGGCAAAGCGGCCGTCGCAAGAGACCGCGTCTCTGAATATTGGAGGAAACAAGAAATGAAACGACGTGAATTGTTGAAGCTCGCCGGGCTGACAGCGGCACTCCTGACCACGACCGCCATGCTTGCCGGCGGCGCCCGTGCGCAGGACAAGAAGTGGAAGATCGGCTTCTCGCAGGTGACGACCATCGAACCCTGGCGCGCCCAGTTCAACAAGGACATCCTGGCCGAAGCGGCCAAGCATCCGGAAGTCGAGCTGATCATCACCGACGGCGAGGACAAGACCGAGAAGCAGGTCGCCGATGTCGAAAACCTTATCCGTCAGGAGGTCGATGCGCTCTTGGTATCACCGAAAGAATCGGCCGGCCTGACCGGTGTCGTGCAGCAGGCGATCGATGCCAAGATCCCGGTCTTCGTGCTCGACCGCAACGTCGAAACCAACGACTACACGCAGTTCGTCGGCGGCGACAACAAGCTGATCGGCCGGGCTGCCGGTGAATATGCCGTCGAGCTGCTTGGCGGCAAGGGCAAGGCCGCCGGCAACGTCGTCGAGATCTGGGGCGGCATGGGCACCCAGCCGGCACACGACCGCCATGACGGCTTCCATGAATTCACCGACAAGGAGCCGGGCATAAAATACCTGCTCGACCAGCAGTCGGGCGACTGGAAGCAGGACCAGGCCTACAACATCATGGCGACGGCGTTGCGCAACAACGAGAAAATCGATCTTGTCTACGGCCACAATGATCCGATGGCCTATGGCGCCTATCTTGCCGCCAAGGACGTCGGACGTGAGAAGGACATCAAGTTCATCGGCATCGACGGCCTGCCCAATGAAGGCGTGCAGCTGGTCGCCAATGGCGAGCTGACGGCGACGTTCACTTATGTGACGCCGGGCGCCGAAGGGCTGCGGCAGGCGATCAAGTTCCTGAACGGCGAGAAGGTTGAAAAGACCATCACCCTGCCGACGCAGAAGATCACCAAAGAAAATGCCGCCCAGATCCTGAAGGACAACGGCCTCTGAGACGAGGCTTTCCTGCCGGGCGTTCAGCGCCCGGCAGGAACAACAACCAAACGCCGGCAGGCAGCAGATTAAGCCAGCTTGGCCAGCAGCTTCATGAAAATGGCCGCTTCCTTGGCGGAAAGCGGCGCCAGCGTTTCCTGCGTAATCTCACGGGCAAGCGGAATCAGCCGCTCGATCGCGTCGCGCCCCTCGGCGGTCAGATTGACCAGCAGGCGCCGTTTGTCGATTTCGTGTTTGCTAAGTTCGACAAAGCCACGCGCTTTCAGCCGGTCGATGACGCCCTTCACGGTCGCCGCATCCATGGCGATCAGGCTGCCAAGCTGGTTCTGCGAGGTCTCGCCGACGTCGCGCAATTTGGCCAAAGCGGCAAATTGCGGCGGCGTCAGATCGGCGATGTGTGCGGCGAAGATCGAGACATGGCGCTGATGCGCCTTGCGCAGGATGAAGCCGACCTGCTCCTGCAAGCGATAGTCGTTTTCGTCAGGCTCCTCGGCCTCGACCAGCTTGAGCAGATTGTCCTCGGCGCTCACCGCAGCCCATCCCATGCCTTAATGTCCTTGGCCGCCAGCCCACCCATGCGGTCGTGCACGCGCGGGCCGCAGGTCATGGCGAGGCAAAACAGGATCTCGTCGGGACGGGGGCCATCGCTGATGCCGATTTCCATGGCATCGAAATGGCTGCGCACATAGGCGGCGTTGATGTGGCCGAGCGGCACATCGAGCCGCGCGCCGAAGCCGCCGACCTTCTTCGCCGAGGGCACGATCGCCTTGGCGTCGCCGAGCCGTTCGCGCATGGCATAGCCGCCCGGCACATGCCACAGCGCGCCATGCTCCAGCTCGCCCGCCATGCCGACGATGGCGCCCTTGCCGTAACCGTCGATCTGTTTGACGTCGCCGCCCAATGCGGCAATAAGCCTGTCGGAGAGCAGCAGACCGAGCGGCTTCAAATCCTCCATGGCGCTCTGCAGTTCCTCGACGTAACGGCCGGCGAACGGGTTCTTGACCACAGCCATGGCCGCCGCGCGGCGCCGCGGCACCTTCGCCACCGGCCCGCCTTCGTGAAAAATCTCTTCGGTCAGCACGGCGATCTTGCGGATCGGAAACTCAGGCATGAGCAATTTCCCTCTCTAAAACTTTGTTGGCGAGCGCCATCGGACCTGCGATGCGCGCCTGACCGCCGAGGAAAAGTGCCGCGGCGGCAATCAGGCCGCGCCGCCGAAACTCCTCGGCAACGGCAAATCCGCCTTCCAGCGCAATAGCGATTTCAGCGGCGGAAAGCAGCCCCACGCCCTGCGTCACCAAACGGTCGCCGAGGTCGCTGTCAGGTGCGAGATCGCGCGCCCGTACGCGCCTAACGGCCGGATGACCGGGCAGGTCGACGGCGTTGGCGATCAAGGTCGCGGCGGCATCGGCTTCAGCACCCGTTCGCGCCAGCACCGTGACCGCGTCGGCGATGCCCAGCGAAAAGGAGCGGCCGCGCCAGCCGCTTGTCGCGACACCGCGGATCCCGTCTTCGGGGCGGATCGTGAGACGATCTGCCAACCCATGACCTGTCCCGGCAATGGCAAGCGTCATCGACTGCCCGTGGCCGAGATAGATCGCGCTGTCGCCGCCATTGTTGACATAGGCGCGCTCGAGCCGGCGGCCGGCAAGCAGCGCGCCAAGCACTTCGTCGGCTACCGAGCCGGCGACGGCCGCCATCGGTGTGATGAATTGTTTCGCTAGCGGAACGACCGCCGCTTCCATGCGGCGCGCCGTCGGGACAGCGAACGCACGTGGCCGCGAAGCGGCCGGGTGCCGCAGTTCGGGCAACTCTTCGACCAGTTCGGGCAGGATTGTCTGGAAGCGCACCACTGCCTGGCGATATGCGGCGCTGCATTCACTCGCCTCGCCGAATGCCTCGGCGATCAGGTCGATCGGCCCATGATTGAGGTGAAGCCTCCGGCCGTCCTCGAGCCAATGCGCCTGCGGGCCGTTCATCGCCCGGCCCCGTTTGCGGCCGCGCGACGCAACTGCGCCAGCGGCGGCCAGGGATTGTCACGGGGTGCGGCCGTGCCGCGGCGCGGATTGAGATATTCGCCGCCCTTGGCCAGGATATCGTCGACGCTGCGGATTTCGCCTTCGTAGCCGCCAAGCCTGACATAATCGTCGCGGCGCATGGTGAACTCGATCGGCGCCACCAGCGCCGGGGTCGGCACATAGCCGAAGGCGCCTTCCGGCACGCGGGTGACGTCGACCATCAGCGTGATGCCGCCGCCCGGCCAGACATAGACCGGCGCGCCGCCGACCGTCACATAGGTCGTCAAGCCCTGCACCGAGCGGGTCAGATTGACCGGGTTCTCGGTGACGCCGGCGCGCAGCGAGCCGCCGGCGCCGCCGACGAAAAGCACGGTGCAGAGCGCCGGCTCGCAATTGTCCTCGATCAGTTCGACCGACTTCCGCAGCCGCTCCGGGAACGGTTTCTGGACCGGCTTCAGTTCGTCGTCGAGCTCGTAATAGGCGAATTGCTCGCCGGTGGTCGAGACCATCAGCAGCGACATGCCGGGGCGCGCACCCTTTTTGGCGTTCCATTCACCAAGGATCGACAGCGGGTCGGAGATGCTGGTGCCGCCCCAGCCGAGGCCGGGCTCCGACACCTTGAAATAACGGCCCGGCGTCGAACGGCGGCCGATGATCTTGATGCCGGTATCCTGCCAGCCAAGCACCTTGCCGGCCTGATGCTCGGAGACGACGCCGGTGATGTGGTCATCGACCACCACCACCTCGTCGACAAGGCCGCGCCATTGGGTCGCGAACATGCCTATGGTAGCCGAACCGCAGCCGACGCGCATGCGCTGCTCGAGCTTGCCGTCGATGACCGGCGGCTTGCCGGCTTCGACGATGACGGTGGCGCCGCCGTCGATGACGAGTTCAACCGGTTTGCGGTTGCACAGGGCGAGCATGGCGTCGCAGGTGGCGCGCCCTTCAGCCTTCGAGCCGCCGGTCAAATGATGTACGCCGCCCAGCGACAGCATCTGCGAGCCGTATTCGCCGGTCGTGACATGGCCGATCGCCTCGCCTTGGGCACGGACCGTCGCCGTTTCGGGGCCGATATGACGGTCGGTGTCGATCTTCACCTTGACGCCGCAATAGGAGAAGATGCCCTCGGTGACGACGGTGACCAGATCGACGCCCTCGACCTCCTGGCTGACGATGACGGGCGCCGGCTTGTAATCGGGATAGGTGGTGCCGGCGCCGATGGCGGTGACGAAGCGGCGGCCGGTGTTGACCAGTTCGCCGTCCCATGCCTCGCCTTCTTCGGCAAAGGGTACGATTGCGGCGCCGGTCTCGGCCGCGTGGTCGAGGATGGTCAGTGGATCCATCCGCACGATCCTGCCGCCAACATTGCCGTAGCGGTCGCAGGCGCCGGTGCGGCCATCGGCGATGTAGCACATGACCGGACAGGCATCGCAGCGGATCTTCTCGGCCACCAGCTTCTCGCCGGGATCATGCGTCTCGAAGCGTTCGGCAAGCTCGCTCATCGGCGCGCCTCCTTGTCGAGGATGGCGGCGCGGATGCGGGTCGGCGTCGCCGGAATTTTGGTGACCAGCACACCGGTGGCGTGGCGGATGGCGTTGAGGATCGCCGGCGCCGTCGGGATCAGCACATGCTCGCCCAAACCCTTGGCGCCGAAGGGTCCTTCCGGATCCGGAACTTCTATCAGGATGGTCTCGATCAGTGGCACGTCGCCGATCGTCGGGATCAGATAATCGTGCAGGTTTTCGGTGCGGCCGGGGATGAATTCCTCCATCAGCGCCATGCCGATGCCCTGGGCGATGCCACCCTCGATCTGGCCCTCTGCCAGTAAAGGGTTGATGGCCTTGCCGACATCGTGAGCGGCGGTGATTTTTATAAGCTTCACGGTGCCGAGCCTGAGGTCGACCTCCAGTTCGGCGATCTGGGCGCCATAGCCATAGACGGCATAAGGCTTGCCCTGGCCCTTGGCATCGAGCGGCAGCGTCGGCGGGTCGTAGCTTTCCTCGGCGCGGAAGACAAAGCCTTCGGCGTCTACCTTCAGCGAGGAAAGATCGATGCGGCGCGTCGCTTCGCCTTCCCCGATGCTCAGACTTGTGCCGTCCAGCGCAATCGCCGCCTTTTCCGAGACATTGGCGAAACGCAAGATCTCATCGCGCAAGGCGCGGCCGGCCTTTTCGGCGGCCTTGCCGGTGACGAAGGTCTGGCGCGAGGCCGATGTCTTGCCGGCGTCGGGGGTGATCGCCGTGTCGGCGCCTTTCAGCCGCAGCTTTTCAAGCGGAAGACCCAACGCGTCGGCGCAGATCTGCGCGATGACAGTGTTCGAACCTTGCCCGATATCGACCGCCCCCTGATGCAGCACGACTTCGCCCGATGCCGAGATGCCGACCTTGATGGTCGACGGATTGGGCAGCGAGGTGTTGCCGCAGCCGTACCAGCAAGAGGCGACGCCGACGCCGCGTTTTTTTTCGCTGCTGCTACGGGCGTTGAACGCGTCGGCGTCAGTTAGGGCACGCCGCCAATGTGAGCGCAGGGCCTCGAGGCAGTCGGCGATGCCGACGCCCGACTCGAGCCGCTGGCCGGTGACTGTTTCGGATCCGTTCCGAAGGCAGTTCTTCAGGCGAAAGTCGAGCCGATCCATGCCGAGCTTGTCGGCTAGCTCGTCATAGAGGGTCTCCTGCATGATCGTCGCCTGCGGTACGCCGAAACCGCGAAAGGCGCCGGCAATCGGGCCGTTGGTGTGGATGGCGCGGCCTTCGGCGCGATAGTTCGGCGTGGCATAGGGGCCGGAGGCGTGCACCGGCACGCGGTTGGCGACCGTCGGCCCCCAGCTGGCATAGGCGCCGGTGTTGAAATCGCCGGCGAAGATCATGCCGGTGACACGGCCGTCGGCATCGGCGCCGATGCTCGCTCTCATCAGAGCCGGATGGCGCTTGGTGGTCGAGATCATCGATTCGGTGCGGCTGTAGGCGAGCGCCGCCGGCCGGCCGGTTTTCATGGCGACGAGGCCGATGAGCGGTTGCAGCGAGACGTCGAGCTTGGAGCCGAAGCCGCCGCCGGTGGCGGTCGGCACGATGCGCACCTGTTCCGGGGCAAGGCCGAGCACTTTTGCCGTGTCGTCACGGTCCATATAGGGCGCCTGCGTGCAGGCGACGACGACCAGCGTGTCGCCGTCCATGAAGGCATAGCCGGCTTCCGGTTCAATATAGGCGTGCTCGACATAGGAGGTGTCGATGGCGCCGGAAACGACGAAAGCCGCACCGGCGAGCGCGGCTTCGGGGTCGCCACGCTCGACGAAGCCGGAGGTGAGCAGGTTCGAGGGCCGGTTTTCATGGACCAGTTGCGCACCGCCGGCCTGCGCTTCGCCAGTTTCCAGAAAATGCGGCAACTCGGTCCAACTGACAGGGAAATCGGCAAGGTCGAGATCGAGGATAGCCTCGCGTTCGCCGGCGACCAGCGCCACCGCCTCACCGCGAAAGCGCGAAACCCCTTCGGCCAGCGCCGGCTGGTCGGCGAAGGGCGCGATGACGCCGAAACAATTCTTTCCCGGAATGTCGGCGGCGGTGAAGACGCCGGCAATGCCAGGACGGGATTTCACCCAGCTGCCGAGATCGCCAAAAGTGAAAGCGGCATGATAATGCGGCGAGCGGACCACCAGCACCGACAATGCGTCGGCCGGGAATGAATCACCGCCGAATTTTTCGCCGCCAGTGACTTTCGGAAGGCCATCGAGGCGGATCGGGGAGGAGCCGACGGCATGGCCAGAGGATGGCATGCGCTGATCGAGACCATCGGCGTGGCGCCAAGCATCCATCACCGCGGTGACGATCTTGCGGTAGCCGGTACAGCGGCAGAGCACGCCGCCCAGCGCATCCTGCGTTTCGGCCTCGCTCGGGCAAGGCGTCCTGTCCAGGAGTGCCGTTGCGGCGACCAGCAGGCCGGGCGTGCAGGCGCCGCATTGCGCTGCGCCATGTCTGAGGAACGAGGCCTGCAGCCCCGACAGCCGGCCATTGGCGAGGCCTTCGACGGTCGTCACCACGGTGCCGGAGGCGGAAGCCGCGGGCATCAGGCAGGCGCAGACCGGCTCGCC
Organism: Mesorhizobium sp. M0019; assembly: GCF_040323975.1. NCBI lineage: Bacteria > Pseudomonadati > Pseudomonadota > Alphaproteobacteria > Hyphomicrobiales > Phyllobacteriaceae > Mesorhizobium > Mesorhizobium sp. M0019. The sequence continues at coordinate 56,752 of NZ_JAMYVK010000030.1, forward strand.
GTCGACCAGCACCGTGCAGGCGCCGCAGTCGCCGGCATCACAGCCGATCTTAGTGCCGGTCAGCCGCAACTCGTCGCGCAGCACCGCGGACAGCCGCCGCACCGGCGACACACAAACGCTGACGGCGGCGCCGTTGACTTCGAAGGCGATGTCGGCGCGCTCCATGCCCATCAGGCCGCCGCCCTTTCGTCGGGAACAGCGCCCATCGCACCAAGCACGGCGCGGGCGACGATCTCGCGCGCAGCGTCCAGCCGATATTCGGCGCTGCCGCGCACGTCGCCGATCGGCGACAGCTCGTCCATCGGTTCGGATTGGATCGCAGTGGCCAGCGCGTGGCCGACGGGCCGGCCGCGTAGCGCCGCCTCGACACCCGCCAGGCGCCTGGCGACAACCGAGCAGGACCCCACGGCGACGGCCGCGTTCCTGACCATACCATCTTCGACAGCCAGGCGTGCGGCGGCCATGGCGATGGAGATGACGAGATAACGCCGCGCGCCGAGTTTCACGAAGACGGAGCTGCCGGCGGTCGCGGGTTTGGGAATGCGGATTGCCGTGACCATTTCGCCGGGCTGCAGTGCGGTGCGACGGTTGCCGAGGATGAATTCTGCAAGGGGCAGATGCCGGGTCGCCACAGCGGAACGCAGTTCGACTTCGGCATCGAGCACCAGCAGCGCCGGCACGCCGTCGGCGGCCGGCGAGGCGTTGCAGAGATTGCCGGCAATCGAGGCAACGTTCTGGATCTGCACCGAGCCGACTTCCCGCGCCGCCTGCTTCAGCGCGTCGAAAGCCGCCGGCAGAGGATGGCGGACGAGATCGGTCCAGGTGGTGCGCGCGCCGACGAGCCAGTGGTTTTCGGCTTCGGCAATGCCGCGCAATGCCACCAGGCCATTGATATCGAGGATATTGTCGCGGAAAGGCTTGCTGCCCTGTGCCGGATAGAAGTCGGTGCCGCCGGCGAGGATGCGCCATTGCCCTTCGCCCAGCAAAGCGAGGGCGTCGTCGACCGTGGTGGGTTTTGCGTAACGGATCACGCTTTGCCTTCCCAGAATGGGCTTCCCGAGAGGGGATCCTGCCGAAAGATTTTCCCGAGCATTCAAGACAGGAAATTCATTCGTATGCAAATGATATCAAGCCGGCAGGAATTGTCAAAGCCAGAGTTTGCACGGCTGTTGGCACCGGTGCAGCCGGAACGCATTTGTTATGCCATGAGAGGTTGACGCAGCCGGCCATCTGGTCAAGTTTCTGCGTCCGGTCGCGTTTTCATTGGAGCCTAAGCTCAAGACCAAGAAAATAAGGAGGCTCCATGGCCGACGAAGCGCTTGTCGTTATCGACCTGCAGAACGATTTCTGCCCGGGTGGCGCCCTTGAAGTGGCCGGTGGTGACGAAATCGTGCCGTTGGTCAATGACCTAATCCGGCGGACCGAGCACGTCCTGCTGACGCAGGACTGGCACCCTGCCGGCCATTCGAGCTTTGCCTCCAGCCACCCCGGCAAGCACCCGTTCGAAACGATCGACGTGCCTTATGGCCACCAGACGCTGTGGCCGGATCACTGCATCCAGGGCAGCCTGGGATCGGATTTCCATTCGGGCCTCGCCTGGAGCAAGGCCGAGCTGGTGATCCGCAAGGGGTTCCGTCCTGCGATCGACAGCTATTCCGCATTCTTCGAGAACGACCGGACGACGCCGACCGGCCTTGCCGGCTATCTCCGGGATCGGAACATCGAGACGCTGACCCTGGTCGGCCTGGCGACGGATTTCTGCGTCGCCTTTTCGGCGCTCGACGCGGTCAAGCTCGGTTTTGAGACGTCCGTGCGGCTCGACGCCTGCCGCGGCATCGATCTCAACGGCTCCGTGGAGAGGATGCTGGGCCGGATGCGCGATGCCGGCGTGACACTGATTTGAACGTCATCCAGCCGAACCTGACAGACTTTTGAGGGGCTTCATGCGGTTTGCGGCGTTGACGGCAAGTGCTGCACTTATTGCAGCAATCTTTTCTCCGAGAGCGGTTCTCGCGGCCGAAGCGCACGAATTGCCGGGCGCCGCCATGTCGCTTTGGTGGGTGCTGCCGTTTGCCGGGCTATTGCTTTGCATCGCGACCGGCCCGCTGCTGTTCCATCATGCTTGGGAGCACCATTACGGCAAGATCGCTGCCTTCTGGGCAGCGTTGGTGATCGGGCCGCTGGCCATCGCCTTCGGCATCCCGTCCGCCACGCAGGCGGTGCTGCATGCGCTGCTCACCGAATACATGTCGTTCATCATCCTGCTGTTTGCGCTGTTCACCATTTCGGGCGGTATCTTCGTTGCCGGCAACATACACGGCACGCCGCTGGTCAATGCCGGGCTGTTGCTGGGAGGGGCGCTGCTTGCCTCGATCATTGGCACAACCGGCGCCTCGATGATCCTGATCCGGCCGCTCATCCGCGCCAACGACAACCGGCGCTTCAACGCCCATGTCGTCATCTTTTTCATCTTCCTGGTGTCCAACATCGGCGGGTCGCTAACGCCGCTGGGCGATCCGCCGCTGTTCGTCGGCTTTCTGCGCGGCGTCGATTTCTTCTGGACGACAGTTCACCTGCTGCCCGAGACGCTGTTCGTCGCCGGCGTGGTGCTGGCTGTTTTCCTGGCGATCGACATCATCATGCATCGCCGGGAGGAAGGCGCGCCGAAGATCAAGGATCCGACGCCCGACAGCAAGGTGCGCATTCGCGGCCTGGCCAACATCCCACTGCTGGCCGGCGTAATCGCCGCGATCCTGATTTCCGCTGCCTGGAAGCCGGGAGTGAGTTTCTCTTTTCAGGGCGTCAGCCTCGAGCTGCAGAATCTGGTGCGCGACGCCGCCATCCTGATACTGGCCTTCACTTCGCTTGTCGTCTCGCCGAAGGAGTTTCGCGGCGCAAACGCCTTCAACTGGGGGCCGATTGCCGAGGTGGCGAAGCTGTTCGCCAGCATCTTCATCTGCATCGTGCCGGTCGTCGCCATATTGCGGGCCGGGCTCGACGGCGCGCTGGCGCCGTTGGTGCTGCTGGTCAGTTCGCCGACCGGCGCGCCGGACAACCTTGCCTATTTCTGGCTGACCGGAGCGCTGTCGTCCTTCCTCGACAATGCGCCGACCTATCTGGTGTTCTTCGAGCTGGCTGGCGGCGATGCGCAGCATCTGATGACCGAGTTCGCCTCGACGCTGGCGGCGATCTCGGCCGGCGCGGTGTTCATGGGCGCCAACACCTATGTCGGCAATGCGCCGAATTTCATGGTCTATGCCATTGCCAGGCATCGCGGCATCAAGATGCCGAGCTTCTTTGCCTATATGGCGTGGTCGGGCGCCGTGCTGATCCCGACGTTCCTGCTTGCCGGCTTGCTGTTCTTTGCCTGATCATCCGACGCCGACATAGCGACGGACCGCCGAGGGATCGGCACGCAGTTCCTCGACATCGACCGTCTCGCGGTTGCGGCCGTTTTCGATGAAACAAACGCGGTCGGCGACCGACAGCACGGCATCGACGCGCTGCTCGACAAGAATTGTCGACACGCCAAGCGCACGCAGCTTCGACACGGTTTCGCGGATCTTGGCGATCATCGACGGCATCAGCCCTTCGGTCGGCTCGTCGAGCAGGAGCACCTGCGGTTCCAGACACAGGGCGCGGGCCATGGCCAGCATCTGCTGCTCGCCGCCGGATAGCGTGCCCGAACGCTGCCTGAGGCGCTGGCGCAACAGCGGGAAGAGGTCGAGCACGTTTTCGCGCGTCGCCTTGCCCTTGTTGCGGGCCATCAGGCCGATCTCGATGTTTTCCGCCACCGTCATCTCGGCGAACAGCCGCCGGCCCTGCGGCACGTAGGCGACGCCGGCCTTGGGCACCTCGTGCGCCGGCAAGCCGGTCAATTCCCGCCCTTCGAGCCGGATCGAGCCGGAGCTTACCGGCACCAGGCCCATGATTGCCTTCAGCGTCGTCGTCTTGCCGGCGCCGTTGCGGCCGAACAGGCAGAGCACTTCGCCCTCGTTCAAGACAAGATCGAGGCCATAGAGCACCTGGACCTCGCCATAGAAGCAGTCGACCCCGGAGATCGTCAGTGCCTTGGACTGGGCCTCAGCCATGGGTCGTCCCCAGATAGGCGTCCTGCACCGCGGCATTGGCGCGGATCTGCTCGGGCGTGCCTTCAGCCAAAATCCTGCCGGCGTTGAAGACGGTGATGCGGTCGGCGAGCCGCATGACCACCGGCATGTTGTGCTCGATCAAAAGCACGGTGGCGCTATCGGCGATCTCGCGCACCAGCTCGATGAAATTATCGATCTCGCTGTCGGCCAGCCCTTGCGTCGGTTCGTCGAGGATCAGCAGCCGCGGCTTCAGTGCCAGTCCCATCGCCACTTCCAGCAACCGCTGGTGACCGTAGGACAGCTGCCCGGCCGGCATGTCGGCGCGGTCGGCAAGGCCGGTACGCTCAAGCGCGGCCATGACGCCGGTGTGAACCGCGCCCTTCGAGCGGCCGTCGGTCAGCGTGCGCTGCACCGGCAGGGCAACATTGTCGTAGGCGCTGAGATTGGCAAAGACGCTGGTGATCTGGAACGTATAGGCGATGCCAAGGCGAACCCTGGCGTAGGCAGGCAGGCTGGTGATGTCGGCGCCGTCGAAGACGATCATGCCCGACGAGGGCTGGATGCGGCCGCTGACCAGGCTGACGAAGGTGGTCTTGCCGGCACCGTTGGGGCCGATGATGGCGCGAATCTCGCCCGGTATCAGCGCGAAGTCGACGCCGTCGACGGCACGCAAGCCGCCGAAACTGCGCGACAGGCCTTTGGTGGTGAGCAGCGGCATCATGGCAACCACCCGAGCCAGCGCTGGCGGATGCTGCCGAGAATGCCTCTCGGGAAGAACAGCACCAGCAGGATGAGCGCTATGCCGACGATCAGCAGATAGGCCGAGGTGTAGCCGCTGGCGACGTCGATGACATAATACATGAACAGCGTGCCGATCAGCGGACCGAGCGTGGTGGCGGCGCCGCCCAGCAGCACCCAGAGCAGCGGCAGGATGGAATATTGCACCGAAGCGAAGCTCGAGCCGACATAGCCGAACAGCAGCGCATAGGCCGCGCCGGAAGCCGCGCAGATGCTGCCTGAGATGACGACGGCGGCGAGCTTGTTGGAAAATGTATCGTAGCCAAGCATTTTGGTCCGCTCTTCGTTTTCGCGGATGGCGACTAGCACGCGACCGTAGCCGGAGCGGACTATAGCCAGGCTTATAATCAGCACGATCGAGAACAGTGCCAGCGCGCTCATATAGCGCACGGTCGGGTTGGTGAGGTCGAGCGACGTGCTGCCCAGGACCAGGACACGCATCGGCTGCGGAACGACCATGCCCTGGTCGCCACCGGTCCAGGCGGCAAAATAGAGGATGACGAGATAGAATACCTGCGCGAACATCATAGTGACGATCATGAAGGCGACGCCGGAGGTGCGCAGCGCCAGCAGCCCGATCACCAGCGCGAGAAGCGCGCCGCAGGCAAGCCCAGCTGCGAAGGCGGCCGGCACGCTCCAGCCGAGATGGATGACGGCAAGGCCGGCGCCATAGAGCCCGGCTGAAAAGAACATGGCATGGCCGAGGCTAAGCAGCCCGACATAGCCGAACAGCAGATTGTAGCCCATGGCGAAGACCGCCAGCACCATGATGCGGGCGAGCAGGCCGTGATGGTATTCCGGCAGGACGAAGCTAAGCCCGAAAAGCAGGGCGATGACGCCGAGGTGCAGCGCATATGGCTTTGCCGGCGAAGCATCCTTCATCGCGATGTCGTCCCGAACAGGCCCTGCGGCCGGAACACCAGCACCATGGCGACGAGCAAGGTGGCGATGATCTTGGCCAGCGTCGGTGAGAAGAACACCGAGATGATGCCGTCGGAAAGGCCGATCAGCACCGCGGCGACGACCGTGCCGCGCAGCGAGCCGAGGCCGCCGATGATGACGACGATGAACGACAGCAACAGCGGGTCCTGTCCCATCAGATAGTGGGCCTGGCTGATCGGCACGATCAGCACCGCGGCGACAGCAGCCAGCATGGCGCCGAGCGCGAAAACACCGGCATAGACTCTGGTCACCGGGATGCCGAAGGCCTGCGCCGTCTCGCTGTCATATTGCGTGGCGCGCATGACGAGGCCGATTTTCGTGCGCGTCAGCACCAGCCAGGTCGCGACCAGCAGCAGCGCCGACGCGGCGATGATCGACAGCTTGTACCCGGAATAACCGAACCACGGCAGGAGGATGCGGTAGCTGAACGGCGGCTCCACCGGCCGCGCCTCCGGGCCGTAGAAGGTCAGTGCCAGTTGCTGGATGATGTAGAGCATGCCGATGGTGGCGACGATGGTGGCTTCCGGATTGTAGTTGAGCCGGCGCAGCACCAGCCGTTCGGCGACCAGCGCGAGCAGGCCGACGATCAGCGGCGCCAGCACCAGGGCGGCCAGAAAGCCGAGCGCCGGATGGCCAGATATCGCCGTTGAGATCGCCCAGGCAAGCACCGCGCCGAGCATGAAAAACTCGCCATGCGCGACATTGACGACGCGCATGACGCCGAACACCAGCGACAGGCCAAGCGCCGTCAGCGCCAGGACGGCGGAGGTGACGAGGCCTTCGAGAGCGGCGAGGAGCAGGTGGGGTCCGAAGTGCATCGCCTAAGCACCGGCGGATGCGCGAAGCACCCCCCTCTGGCCTGACCTCTTTGCCAAAACTTGGCATCTCCCCCTCGAGGCGAGAGATTGGCTGTCATCACCGCTTTCGCCAATCGTCGAGGTCGGAAAGCGGCCGCCTTCGCAGGAACTGCCAATCTCCTCCATTGAGGGGGAGATGTCCGGCAGGACAGAGGGGGGTGGGCCGAAGCGCACTGTGCTTAATGAAACCAAGCTCACAGCGTCTGCGTCGTGTAGTCCCCCTCAGGCTCGTAGAGGCCGTCCTCGATCTTGGTCTTGTGGACGACATTCAGCCGGCCGCCTTCGACCTTGGAGATGTTCTGGATACCAAAGCACTGGTGGATCTTGCCGTTGAAGGTTTTCGGTCCCTGCGGATGCTCGGGCCCCTCGGCGAACTCGGTCAACGCCTCGGTCGCCTCGACCAGCTTGGCGCGGTCTTCCGGCCCCTTGTAGCCGGCATCCTCCATCGCCTTCTTGACGACGTAGAGCGTTTCCCAGCAGCCGAACATGTGCGCGGCGGTGGAGACGTCCTTGGGATCGCCGACGGCGGCACCATTGTCGTCGATGCCGACGGCGGCGCGGTAGGCCTTCTGTGCAGGGGAATCGTCGGGCTGCGCGTAGCGCGGCGAGCCTTCCCAGAAATGGCTACCGTCGAGGAATTCGAGGCCGGGGCTGTTGATGTCGGTGGCTTCGAGCGAATCGATGAAGCCGAACAATTGCGGCCGATTGGAGCCGTAGAACTCGCCGAGCTCCTTGACGAAGGTGAGCACCGCCGGGCCGACCATGACGTGGTAGATCACCTCGGTCTCCGCGGGGATCTGCGGGAAATATTTGGTGAAGGAGGATTCCGTCGGCGGAATCGCGATCTGCGCAATGACCTCGGCGCCTTGCGCCTTCAGCGCCGGCGGCAGGTAGTCGCGATGGTCATAGCCGAAAGCGAAATCGGGGAAGATCTGCGTCACCTTCTTGCCGGCATTGGCGGCAATCCACGGCGCCATCGACTGGATCTGGCTTTTCACATCGGTGATGCCGGGCTGGAAGACGTAGCGGTTCAACTTGGTCGACGCGACGTGGTGGCCTTCGCTGACGACGAAATAGGGCATCTTGGCCTCGCCGGCGGCCGGCGCCGAGCCGATGACGACATGCGAAAACAGCGTGCCGTAGACTATATCGGTCTTGTGCTGGGAGGCGAACTTGCCGACCACTTCGGCGCCCCGGCCGGGATCGGTGCCGTCATCCTCGATGATCACGTCGACCGGCCGGCCGTTGATGCCGCCGGAATCGTTGATCGCCTTGACGGCAGCCGCTGTGGTCTTCTCGTACCAGCGGCCATAGGCGGCGCCGATGCCGGTGCGGTGCGACTGGAAGCCGATCTTGATCGGCGCCGAGCTCTGCGCCTGGCTGTAACGCACGAAACCCGGCGCGACGGCAAGACCGGCGCCGGCGGCAAGGCCCTTCAGCGCCGTGCGGCGGGTGAGAGCGGATCTGGAGAGATCGAAAAACCCATTCTTGTCAGTCACGGCAGTTCCCCTTGTTTTTGAGCTTTGACCAATGGCTGTAGCAGGCAGGCCACTCTTGTTAAGAGGGGCGAAAATTGCATGTGTACAAACTAAATCACCAAAGCTCTGACGTGGCAAGCGAGCTTTCCCCAAGGTTCGATTGGCGGGCATCGCACACCTCGTTCATCCGGCGCTCGGCGTCGCAAGCAGCCATAGGCCGAGGACGGTGTAGGCGATCATCAGCACGGTGAGCGGGAACTGGCTGAGCGCGGCGCGAGCCGGAATGGCGTTCAGCCGCCAGGCCAAGCCATGGGCGACAAGCACAGCAAGCATGTGGCCGGCTATGATGACGCCGGCCTGGAAGTTCCACAGCCACCACGCCGAACCGGCACCGGCGACGACGCCGGCTTCAATTGACATGTCGGCGGTACCGAACAGGGTCCAGCCCAGCGCAAACGGGTCGGAGAGAGCGGCAATCGCATATTGGCCGTCGACCAGCAGCGCCGTCAGATAATGCGCGAAGTGGTAGGCGAACGCGATCGGTACGATCGACCAGACCAAAAGCCCGGCGGCGTGACCGAGCGAATGCTTGCTGCCGGCAAGGTTCTGGCCAAGAAAGACGGCGAGCGCGAACACGGCCGCAAGCACGGCAAAGCTCAGCACAAGGCCGAAGCTGCCGATGCCGATCAAAGCGGTGCGTCCCGGAAACTCCAGCGGATTGATGCCGAACCAGCCTAGCCAGAAGAAGGTTTTCGACAGGCCGTCGAAGGACACCGACGACAGCGCAAGCAGCAGGAAAGCGACGCCGCTGAGCGGTAGCGGCGCGGCAGCGAGCAGCTTGGCGCCCGGCCAGCAGAGTTTTAGCCGGCCGTCTGCACTACGTTCGACGATGGCGAAGTGCGCTACCATGGAAAAGAACACGGTCAGGAACTCACCGCGCAGGCTCCAGTCGCGGTAGCCGAAGACCTGCATGGCGGCGAAGCTCAGCAGCCAATAGGCGCCGGCGGCCCAGGCCAGCCGCGCCGGATCGTCGGGCGCAGGGTCGATCAGCTCGAACCAGGCGAAGGCGAAGAACAGCACGAAAGCCGGCCAATAGCCGAGCCGTTGGGGGACCAGATACGGCTGCGATCTGCCGAACAGGTGCGAGACGACGCGGCATGGCCCGTACCACGGATTGGCCCACGACCAGAGATCGCCGGCGAGCCCCTGCAACAGAGCCAGGCCAACCCAGAGCAGCGTCCATACGGTCAGCGGCAGCGGATTGGAGAGCGGATCGCGGCTGCCGAACAGGCCGGCGGCAATCAGAATTGCAAAGCCGGCAAAGGATACCAGGCTGACGGCAGTCCGCGCGCCGTCGCCGAAGGCGAAAAGCGGCAGGCGTTTGCGCCAGAAGCGGTCGAGGGAGTCCGGCGGGAGTAGAGCGAGGATCAGGAAGCTGGCGGCAACGGCGAGCGCGCCACCGACGACGTAGTAGCCGGTGGGGAGAAGCAGGACGTGGCCGCGGTCGGAGGCGTGGGCGAAGGCGGGCGTGGATGGGAATGCCAAGGAAGCGACGAGGCCGGGAAAGGGCCTGATTGCAGAAATGCAGCGCTCTACGGCGCCCCCCTCTGTCCTACCGGACATCTCCCCCTCAAGGGGGGAGATCGGCGGTTCCGCCGTCGGCTCTCCTTCTGCAACTTTAGCGATTGGCGAAAGCGGCAATGAGGGCGCAATCTCCCCCCTCGTGGGGGAGATGTCCGGTAGGACAGAGGGGGGCGCGAAGGAACTCGTGGTATCCAAGAGTTCCCCCACCTCACACTTTCACCAGTTGCTCCACGCGATCCTTCTGGCCGAATATCCGCAAATAGCGCTCGATCTCTTTCTCGTCGCCTGTCGACTTGGCCGGATTGTCGGAAAGCTTGACCGCCGGCCTGCCGTTGGCATCGGTGACCTTGCAGACCAGCGAGATGGCGTCTAGCCGGTTGGTCTCGGTCGGCGCGCAGCCCTCGAAATCATTGGTCAGGTTGGTGCCCCAGCCGAAGGACATGCGCACTTTGCCGCGGAAGTGGCGGTAGGTCTCCTCGATGGTCTCGACCTCCAGCCCATCCGAGAAGATGAGCAGCTTCTGCTTGGGGTCCTTGCCCTTTTCGCGCCACCAGGAAATGATCTTCTCGCCGCCCTCGATCGGCGGCGCGCTGTCGGGGCGAAAGCCGGTCCAGTCGGCGACCCAGTCCGGTGCATCGCGCAGGAACGCCGCGGTGCCGAAGGTGTCCGGCAGTACGATCAGCAGGTTGCCGCCGTAGTAGCGCTGCCAGTCCTGCAGCACGTTGTAGGGCGACTGTTTCAATTCCTTTTCCGAATTGGTGAGCGCGGCGAACACCATCGGCAGTTCATGCGCATTGGTGCCGAGCGCCTCGAGATCGTTGTCCATGGCGAGCAGCACGTTGGAGGTGCCAGTGAAGGCCTCGCCGATGCCCTCCTTCAACGCTTCGACGCACCAGCGCTGCCACAGGAAAGAATGACGGCGGCGGGTGCCGAAATCCGAGATGCGGATGCCGGGCAGCGCCTTCAGCCGCTCGGTCTTGGCCCACATCTTGGCCTTGGCGCGGGCATAGAGCACGTCGAGCGCGAACGGCCCGAACGCCCGCATGGCCGCGCGAGATCGAAGTTCATTGATAATTGCCAGCGCCGGGATCTCCCACAGCGTCGTGTACATCCACGGACCGCTGAAGGCGAGTTCGTATTGGCCGTCGCGCTTGGAAAGCTCGTATTCGGGCAGCCGGAAATTTTCCAGCCAGGCGAGGAATTCCGGTTCGAATATCTGCTTGCGGCCATAGAAAGTGTTGCCGCCGAGCCAGATCATCTCTTTCTTAGAGAAGCGCAAGGTGCGGGCATGGTCGAGCTGCTCGCGCAGCTCCGTCTCATCGATCTCCTCGGCAAGGCGGACCGAGGTGGTGCGGTTGATCAGCGAGAAGGTGGCGTCGACCTTGGGATACATGCCCCAGATCATCTGCAGCATCAGAAGCTTGTAGAAATCGGTGTCGAGCAAGCTGCGGACGATCGGGTCGAGCTTCCAGGTGTGATTGTAGACGCGCCGCGCTATATCGGTCTTTGCCATCGCTCAATGCGCCTTCGTTGCTCGCTCTAGCTTTTGTCTAGCGCAATTCCGGACGGAAAACCGCTGCGCACTTTTCCTGGAATTGCTCCAAATGCCTCTTAGCATCGAATTTTTGAACGCGCCTCCCGCATTGCGGGCTGGCCCGACAAAAAGAAGCCCCTGCGGCAAGCGGCGCCTGCGGCAGTTTCGGCCTCAGGAAGCGGTCTTGGCGCCGACCACCTTGAGCGCTGGACGCTTGCGGCGAATGCCGATGCGGCCTGCCACCGGCGCGTCGGCGCGGCGGTCGGCCTGCTCTTTCTCGGCAAACAGCCAGTCGATGAACAATTGCACGATCGGCGCCGACCGCATCTCGTTGCGGCAGACGACATAGAAATCGTCGACGGCCGGCACGGAAAGACTGAACGGGGCGACAAGCAGGCCCCTGGCGAGCAGTCCGCTTGCCGTCACCGTGTCGCCGAGCGCCACGCCATGGCCGTGGACAGCGGCCTCGGTCGCCATCCGCGCGTCGCCAAGATGGTGGCGGCGGCCGCGCTCCAGGTCCAGCGCGTCAGCGGCGGCCAGCCAGGTGTGCCATTCGCGGCCGTCGTCGCCATGTAGGAAGACGTGATCGGCGAGGTCGCGGACGGTGCGGATCGGGCGGTTGTTGATCAGCGTCGGGCTGACCACCGGGAACAGTTCGAGGCCCGACCATTTGCGCATCCAGCAGTCGGTCCAGCTGCCGTCACCATAGTGCACGCAGACATCGATATGCGGTGCGCGGACGTCCTTGGCATCATTGGATGGGATCAGCGTCAGCCTGATATCCGGATATTGCGAGGTGAAGCTGCCCAGCCGCGGGATCATCCACAGCAACAGTAGCGCCGGCACGCAGGATACAGAGAGAACGCCGGTGCTGGCCGGCCTCGTCATTCGCTGCGTAGCGGCGGCAATGCCGTCGAAGGCGGTCGACACCGCCGGCAGCAACTCGGCGCCGTGCGGCGTCAGCTTCACCCGCTGACCGGCACGCTCGAACAGCTTGACACCCAACGATTGCTCGAGCGCCTTGATCTGATGGCTGATGGCGCCGTGGGTGACGTTGAGCTCAGCCGCCGCCTTGCTCAGCGAGGCGTGGCGCGCCGTCGCCTCGAAGGCGCGCAGCGGGTTGAGCGGTGGCAAACGCTTGGCCATTTGGACCCTAGGCTCTGTGAGATTTTCTCACAGATAACACACTAACAATATCAATTGATTTTTCAATGCAGCTACGGGACACTTTGCCCAGGCATTGCATCAAGACGTGAAATCTGCAGGCAGCCGACGGCTGCGGCTATCGGGGCCGCTGTCCGCGCGCCGCACCAGCCATGGAGGACCGACATGGGTTACGACCGCGGCAAGCTCGAAGCGTTGCGCCGCAAATACGGCGAGAGCCATGGCGGCGAAATGTTCGACCCGAAATTCCAGCGTGTCGCCGACAAGATCTTCTCCAAGACCGGCACGCGACTGGCGCCCTATTCCGGCATCCCGACCTTCCTCGCGGCGCCCTATCGTGAAATCGCCGCCGACAATCCGGATTTCGGCGATCTGCAGGTGGCGATGATCGGTGTGCCGATGGATCTGGGCGTCACCAACCGGCCGGGCGCCCGTTTCGGGCCAAGGGCGCTGCGCGCCATCGAGCGCATCGGCCCCTACAATCATGTGCTGGAATGCGCACCGACGCATGAGCTGAAGGTCGCCGACATCGGCGACGTGCCGTTCCAGAGCCGCTACCGGCTGGAGACCAGCCATGACGACATCGAACGCCGCACCAACCAGATCGTCGACGCCGGCGTCCTGCCCTTGTCTGTCGGCGGCGACCATTCGATTAGCCACCCGATCCTGAAGGCTGTCGGCAAGAGGGCGCCGGTGGGCATGATCCATATCGACGCGCACTGCGATACCAGCGGCCTGTTCGACATGACCAAGTTCCACCATGGCGGGCCGTTCCGCAACGCGGTGCTGGACGGCGTGCTCGACCCGAGCCGCACCATCCAGATCGGCATTCGCGGCTCGGCCGAGTATCTGTGGGAGTTCACCTATGAGTCCGGCATGACCGTCGTGCATGCCGAAGAGGTGACCGGCCTCGGCATTCCCGCAATTATCGAGAAGGCGCGCAGGATAGTCGGCGACGGCCCGACCTATGTCTCGTTCGACATCGACAGCGTCGATCCGGCCTTCGCGCCGGGCACCGGCACACCGGAAGTCGGCGGGCTGACGACGCGCGAAGTGCTCGAGCTGCTGCGCGGCCTGAAGGGACTCAACATCGTCGGCGGCGACGTCGTCGAGGTGGCACCGCAGTACGACGCGACCACCAACACGGCGCACGCCGGCGCGCAGGTGCTGTTCGAGATCCTCAGCCTGATGGTCTTCAGCCCGGCAATCACCGGCAAGGCGGGCTGACACGCTCGACCATGATCCCGAAAGTGGGAACCGGTTTTCGGAGAAGATCATGGTCCACTAGAGAATCCAAAGGCGACCGCCGCGCTGGAGCCGGCGGTTGCACTCAAACAAACAAGCTTCCAGCAGGGGAATGACAATGACACTTCACATGAAACTCAAATCGTCCATCGCCGCCGTGCTGATGCTCGGCGCGACCGGTTTTGCTTTCACGACGCAGGCCGTCAATGCCGACGCGATCGACGACATAGCCAAGGCCGGCGCCATCAATGTCGGCATCTTTTCCGACTTCCCGCCCTTCTCCTCGGCCAGCGCCGACATGAGCATCAAGGGCTACGACATCGACGTGGCGCAATCCATCGCCGACCAGCTCAAGGTCAAGCTCAATCTGGTCAGCGTGACCGGCCAGAACCGCATCCCGTACCTTACCGACAAGCGCGTCGACCTGCTGATGAGCGTCGGCTATTCCAAGGAGCGTGAGCAGGTGATCGATTTCGCCGCCGCCTACGCGCCCTATTACATCGCCGTCATCGGCCCGGCAGCTCTTGCGGTCAAAGGCAAGGAAGACCTCGCCGACAAGTCGATCGCCGTCAATCGCGGCACGCTGGAGGATACCTCGCTGACCGAGGCGGCACCGGCCTCGGCCGACATCCGCCGTTTCGACAACTACAATTCCGTCATCCAGGCCTTCATTTCGGGTCAGACCCAACTGATGGTGGTCGGCAACGATGTCGGCGCCCAGGTGCTCGCCCGGCAGGAGGAACTGAAGCCGGAGCAGAAATTCCAGCTTCTCACCTCGCCCTCGCATATCGGCCTCAACAAGAAGGAAGACCGCCTCAAACAAGCGGTCAACGATGCGGTTGCCAAGATGCTGGCCGACGGCAGACTGGACGAAAGCTCGAAAGCCTGGCTGAAGACGCCGCTCGATCCCGCCAATCTCAAGGATTGATGGCCGGTGAGCTATAGCCTCGACTTCGGCTGGCTTGCCGGGGCGACAGGGGCGATCGCGCGCGGCGCGGCCACGACGATCCTGTTGATCGCCGTGACCACGCTGGCGGGAACGTTGCTCAGCATCCTCGGCGCCGCAGGGCGGCGGAACGGTCCGCTCCTGCTCAAGCGGGCGATCGGCGTCTATGTCGAGGTGATCCGCAACACGCCGTTCCTGGTGCAGCTATTCTTCATCTTCTTCGGGCTGCCCAGCATCGGCGTCAAGCTCGATCCGGTGCTGGCAGCCATGCTGGCGATGACGCTCAACATGGCCGCCTATACGATCGAGATCGTTGGCGCCGGGCTCGACGCGGTGCCGCCCGGGCAGACGGAAGCGGCACTGGCGCTTGGGCTCAGGCCGCGCCAGGTCTTCATCAAGATCGTGCTGCCGCAGGCGCTCAAGGTAATCTATCCGGCGCTGACCAGCCAGATCGTCATCATGATGCTGGAATCCGCCGTGGTATCGCAGATCGCCGTTCGCGAGCTGACCTATGAAGCCGACATGCTGCAGGCGCGCACGTTCCGGGCTTTCGAGACCTATTTCATCGTGACGATGGTCTATCTCATCCTGTCGATTGGGCTGCGCCGGCTGCTGGTCGGCGGCGGGCGCCGGCTTCTCGGAGCCGGCGTGTCATGATCGAATTCACCTTCTGGGACATTCTGCGCAACCTGCTGCTGGCGGCGCGCTGGACGGTGCTCTTGTCGCTGGCCGCCTTTGTCGGCGGGGCCGTGGTCGGCATGATCGTGCTGTTCTTCCGGATCGCCAAGAATAAATGGGCGCGCCGGTTTGCCTCCGGCTATATCGCGCTTTTCCAGGGCACGCCGCTGCTGATGCAGCTCTTCCTGATGTTCTTCGGCTTGCCGATGCTGGGCCTGCGCATCGAGCCGTGGACCGCGGCGGTGCTTGGCCTGACCTTCTTTGCCAGCGCCTATCTCGCCGAGATCTGGCGCGGCGGCGTCGATGCACTGCCGCGCGGCCAGTGGGACGCCGGCGCCAGCCTCGGCCTGCACTATCTGCAGGAACTCCGGCTGATCATCTTGCCTCAGGCGTTTTCGATCACCCGCGCACCGACCGTCGGCTTTCTGGTGCAGCTGATCAAGTCGACCGCGCTGACGTCGATCATCGGTTTCGAGGAGCTGGTGAGGACATCCAACGCGATCAACAATGCGACCTTCGAACCGTTCAAAGTCTATGGGCTGGTAGCGCTGATCTTCTTCGTCATGTGCTTTCCGCTGACGCAATACGCACGTTCGCTCGAGCAGCGGGCGGCGGCCCGCTGAGCGGGCGACCAGCAATTCAACGCCCGAATACCAGCGGCGGCGCGATCCTGTCACGCCGCAGCCAGCGCCCTAGCAAGAGCGCCGCAACCACCGCCAGTCCCGACGACAGGCCGATCCAGATGCCGACGCCGTTGAAGCCGAAACGGAAGGCCAGCAGCACGCCGAGCGGCAGCCCGACGCCCCAATATCCGATCGCGGCATAGATCATCGGCACCTTGGTGTCGTGCAGGCCGCGCAGCATGCCGCTGGCGACCGCCTGCGCACCGTCAAAAACCTGGAACAGCGCGGCAAAGGCGAGGAACGACACGGCAAGCGCCACCACCTCGGCATTAGCCGGATTGCCCAGATCGATGAAGGCGCCGATCAAGAGATGCGGCCACAGGATCATCACTAGCCCCATCAGCGCCATGAAGGAGACACCGACGACATAGGCGGTCCAGCCAGCCCGGCAGACACCTTCCGGATTGCCGGCGCCGTGGGCAAGTCCGACGCGCACCGTCACCGCCTGGTTGAGGCCGAGCGGCACCATGAAGGTGATCGAGGCGATCTGGATGGCGATCGCATGGGCGGCAAGCGAAGCCGCATCGATCAGGCCCATGAGAAAGGCCGCCGCGTTGAAGATCGTCACCTCGAACGCCAGCAGGCCGGCGATCGGCAGGCCGAGCCGCAGCAGGCCCTTGAAGCGCGGCCAATCGGCGCGCCAGAAGCGTCCGAACAGACGATAGCGCCGGAATTTCTTCTCAAGCATCACCACCGCCGCCATGCCGGCGAACATCAACGTGCTGGACAGAGTGGTGGCGAGGCCGGAGCCGGCGATGCCCATCGATTGGATGCCGAGATTGCCGAACATGAACAGCCAGTTGAAGAAGGCGTTGCAGGCGACGGCAACGAAGACGATGATCAGCGCCCAGCCCGGCCGCTCCAGCGCCGAAATGAACGAGCGCAGGACGATGTAGCCGAAAAAGGGCAGCACCGCCCATTCGAGCCAGCGCAGATAGATGCCGGCCTGGTGCGCCAGCGCCGGTTCCTGACCCATGGCCAGCAACACGCTCTCGCCGTGCCAGAGAAGGGCCCATATCGGAATGCAAATGAGGATCGCCAGCCACAGACCCTGGCGCACGGTGCGGCGCAGGTCGCGCACCGAGTGCCGGCGACGGCCGAGCTCGGTCGCCATCATCGGCGAGGTCGCCAGCATCAGGCCGAGCCCGAAGATGAGCGGCATGAAGTAGAGATTGGCACCAAGCGCACCGCTGGCCAGCGTGTCCGGCCCCAGCCGCCCCATCATCATGACGTCGGTAGCGGTCATCGCGGTCTGGCCGAGATTGGTCAGCACCATCGGCCAGGCGAGCGCCAGCATCGCCCTGATTTCCCGACGCCAAAGGTTTTCCGGCGCGCGAGCGTCGGCTTCGATCGCAGACATTCTAGTTTTCCGCCTATCCGATTGCGGCACGTCGGCAAGAGCCGGAAGCCGCGTCTCAGCGCGGAAAATGGCCAAGATCGGCCGGATTCCGCATTACGACGGGTTTGTCTATCAAATGGGCACCGGTGGCAAGAGGCTGACTTGCGGAAGGGTTAAGCCAGTCGGTTCAATGCAGGCTATTGGAGAGGCTATGGAAGCCGCTATGGTCGCGGCAGAATCCATTTGAAAGGCAGCCTGATGAGCGCGTTTCCCGAAATCTATCTGGTTCGGCATGGCGAGACGGAATGGAGTGCGTCCGGAAAACATACCGGCCGAACCGACATACCGCTGACGCCGGCCGGCGAGGAAGCGGCAAGGCGGATCGCTGAGCGGCTCAAGGGCCTGTCCTTCTCGGCGGTGTGGTCGAGCCCGTCGCAGCGCGCCTTCAACACCTGTGCGCTGGCCGGCTTCGGCTCGTCAGGCGTGAAGAAGGACGATCTGGCGGAGTGGGATTATGGTGCCTATGAGGGATTGACCACCAAGCAAATCCTCGCCGAGCGCCCCGGCTGGCGTCTCTTTCGCGACGGCTGCCCGAGCGGCGAGTCCGCCACGGATGTCGGCTCGAGGGCGGACCGGATCGTCAGCCAGTTGCGCGAGGTCGGCAGCAATGTCCTGGTCTTCTCAAGCTCGCATTTCCTTAGGGTGCTGGCCGCACGCTGGCTCGGCCTGCCGCCGCAAGCCGGCGCGTTTTTCGTGCTGGATACCGCCAGCATAAGCGTGCTCGGTTATGAGCACGACCTTGACGAGCCGGTCATCCGGCGCTGGAACCAGAGATAGCAACCGATCCCGATTTATCGGATCGCGTCCAGCGCCTGCCTTTGCCTGTGCATTTCGAGAAACACGCGGTAGTCGCGATCGAACCGGCCGGCGGCAGCCGGATTGGGCTCTCGCGTCCTGCCGCCCTGTTGCATGGCGACGCAGGCAGCGTTCAAATCGGGAAAAAGCCTGGCCGCGGTGGCGGCAATCATGCCGGTGCCGAGCAGCACCGCCTCGTCCGCCAGCGGCTCGACCACCGTGCAGCCGGTGGCATCGGCATAGAGCTCCATCAACAGCGGGTTCTTGGTGTGGCCGCCGGTGACGTGCAGCGTGTCGATCAGATAGCCGTTCTCGTTCAGCGCTTCCAGCACATGACGGACGCCAAGCGCGATGCTGACGGCGGTGCGCCAGTAGAGCTTGCACAGACTGTCGAAGGAGGCATCCAGCGTCAGCCCGCTGATGACGCCGACGGCATGCGGGTCGGCGAGCGGCGAGCGGTTGCCGTGAAAATCGGGCAGTACGTGCAGCCTTGCGGCGAGGTTTTCGCCCTCGGCGGCACGCAACTCGGCGACGCGGTGGGCAATCCTGGCATGCATGGCGGCATCCGGCTCGCCGCCGGCGCCATGCCAGCGGATGATGTGGTCGAGCAGCGCGCCGGTGGCCGACTGGCCACCTTCCGACAGCCACAGGCCGGGAAGGGCTGCGCCATAATATGGGCCCCAGACACCAGCGAAAGGCTGCGGATCGGGCGACATCGCCATGACGCAACTCGACGTACCGGCAATCAGGGCCAGATGGCGGCCGATGTTCGTCGCGTCACCGGCGAAACCGCCGAGCACGCCAAGCGCGCCGGCATAGGCATCGATGACGCCGGCGCCGACCCGGCATTTTTCGGTGAGGCCAAGCTCCGTCGCGGCTTGCGCGCCGAGCGGGCCGATATCGGCACCGACCGGGCTTGCCTTTTCCGGCAGGTTGCCGTGCTCAAAGATATCGCCGAGCCCGACGGCTTCGAAGAAGTCGCGCCGCCAGCCGGTCGCTTCATGGGCTAGATAGGTCCATTTGGCGGTCAGCGTGCATTGTGAACGGGAGAGCGAGCCGCTTGCCTTCCAGGTGAGGAAGTCGGTGAGGTCGAATAGATAGCCGGCTTCGTTCCATGTTCCGGGCAGGTTGCGCTTCAGCCACATCAGCTTCGGCGTCTCCATTTCCGGCGACATGACGCCGCCGATATAGTCGAGCACAGCGTGGCCGCTTTCAGTGCATTCGTCGGCCTCGGCAATTGCGCGATGGTCGAGCCAGACAATGGTGTCCCAGCGCCTTTCACCAGTGACGGACACGCTGAGCTGGCCGCCATGCCGGTCTCGCACCACCAGCGAGCAGGTGGCATCAAAGGAGATGCCGACGATATCCTCGGCCCGCACGCCCGCCTTTTCGCGGGCAGCGCGGACGGCCATGCACACCGCCGACCATATATCCTGCGAATCGTGCTCGGCATGGTCGGCCTTCGGCTGTTGCATGGCGATCGGGTGCTCGGCGCGGCCGAGCAAGGCGCCACCGGTGTCGAGAATGCCGGCACGAGCGCTTCCGGTGCCGACATCGACCGCGCAAACGAAACTGTTGGTCAAGGTGTTCTTGCTCTCGCTCCCAGGCCTGCAATCAGATCGGGCAATTGCAGCATGTCAGCGAATATAAAGTCCGGCTCACTCGACGCAAGCCGCGCTTTCAATGCCGGGTTGCCGGTGTGCGAGCCGCCGGTGAAGGCAAGGACGCGCATGCCGGCCGCCCGCGCCGCTTCGATGCCGGCCGGGCTGTCCTCGACGACGAGGCAGTTTCGCGGGGCCGCTCTCATTTTATCTGCTGCATGGAGAAAGAGATCGGGCGCCGGTTTGCCCCGCGCCACCATGGCGGCGCTGAACAAATGCGGCTCCAGCAGCCCAAGCAACCCGGTGACGTCGAGCGCATAGCGGATGCGTTCCAGGGTGCCGGAGGAGGCGACGCAGCACGGTACGCCGAGCCTCGGCAGGACCTGTGCGATACCTGGCATCGGTTTCAGCTCCTCGCGGAATCTGCGCATCAGTTCGGAGCGCATCTCGGTCAGATGCTGGTCGGTGAGATCGAGCCCGAAGTCGCTTGCGAGGATTTCGCGGACGCTCTTCATGCTCTTGCCGAGGAAGTGCTCGTAGGCAATGTCCTCGCTGACGTTGCCGCCGGCAAGCGCGATCATCTCCAGCAATGCCGAGACGGACAGCATCTCACTGTCCACCAGCACGCCGTCGCAGTCGAAAATGACCAGTTCAGGCGTCATCGCGCTGGATCGGCTTCAGAGGTCGCCGGCGAGATAGCGCGTCAGTGTCGCGCGCGCGCCGTCCGCCCACAGCAGTCTCAGCGCTTGGCCGAAGGCTTCAGCGAACGGCGGCGAGCGGCCGATATCGCCATAGATGTCCTCCATGGCAAGCCAGGCGGCAGGCATGTCCCTGGCCGCCTTGGCCGTCGCCTGCAACCGGCCCCAGTTCGGGTCGTTGGGCTCGGTGACGGCACCGGAATCCGTCGTGCCGAAGCAGTAGCGACACCAGAGCGCCGATTCCAGCGCAAGGCCGGTGACACTTTTGCCAGCCTTCAGCCGGTCGGCGATGGTCGGGATGATGAATTTCGGCTGGCGGTTGGAGCCGTCGAGGCAAAGCCGGCGTATGGTGTCGCCTATCTTCGGATTGGAGAAGCGGTGCTCGATGAGCTGGTAGTAATCTTCGAGGTCGGTGTCCGGAACCGGCGGCACGGTCGGGATGATTTCGTCATGCTCGAGCTTGTCGAGGAAGCCGCGTACCAGCGGCTCCTGCATCGCCTCATGGACGAAATGGATGTCCATCAGCCCGGCCGGATAGGCGATGGTCGCATGGCCGCCATTGAGGATGCGGATCTTCATCAGCTCATAGGGCGCGACGTCGCTGACGAACTGCACGCCGACCTTTTCCAGCGGCGGGCGGCCGTTGGTGAAACGGTCCTCCAGCACCCATTGCTTGAACGGTTCGCAAAACACCGGCCAATTGTCGTCGAGGCCGAACTCGCTGGAGAGAATGCCGCGCTCGCGGTCGGTGGTGGCCGGCGTGATGCGGTCGACCATGCCATTGGGAAAGGCAACGTTCTCGCTCACCCAGTTTGCCAAAGCTTCGTCGATCAGCCGCGCAAGGCCGATGACGCCATCTGAGGTGACGTGGCCGTTATGGGGGATGTTGTCGCAGGACATAATTGTGAAGGGCACGATACCGTCGGCGCGGCGGCGCAGCAGCCCGGCGAGGACGAGGCCGAAGACGGTCTTCGGGGTCGCCCCCGGCTCAGCGTCGGCAACGATGTCGGGATGTGTCGGATTGAAGACGCCGGATGCCGGATCGATGAAATATCCGCCCTCGGTAATGGTCAGGGAGACGATCTTGATCGCCGGATCGGCAAGCCGCTCGACGATTGCGGCCGCATCGCCCGGCACCAGGAAGTCGATCATGACGCCGGTGACGCGCGCGCTCATATGGCCGCTGTCCTGCTCGACCACGGTGGTCAGCCAGTCCTGCTCCTGCAACTTGCCGCGGCCGACCTTCTCGCCCTCGAAGACGCCGGCGCCAACAATGGCCCAGTCGTGGCCGACACCCGAATTGAACAGGTCGTCGAGATAGACGGCCTGGTGCGAGCGATGGAAATTGCCGACGCCGAAATGCACGATGCCGGCCTTGAGCGCGGCGCGATCATATTCCGGGCCGGCGACCTTGGGCGGCAGCTTGGCGAGGATGGAAGAAGAGAGTTTCACGGTCATCTGCTTTTACCCTTTAGCGGGACGGCTCTTCCCCCCGTGGAGGAGACGGGGGGAAGAGCGCCTTCGCCCCCTCAACTCATCCACTGGCCGCCATCGACATTGTAGGTCTGGGCGACGATGTACTCGGCCTCATCGCTGGCCAGGAACACCGCCATGCCGGTGAGGTCTTGCGCCGTGCCCATGCGGCCATAAGGCACGGCTTCGCCGACCAGCCTCTTCTTCTCGCCCCTCGGCCGGTTCTCGAACTTGGCGAACAAGGCATCGACATGGTCCCAATGCTCGCCGTCGACGACACCCGGGGCGATGGCATTGACGTTGATGCGGTGTTTGATCAGGTCGAGCCCTGCCGACTGGGTGAGCGAGATGACCGCCGCCTTGGTGGCGCAGTAGACGGTGACCAGCGCCTCGCCGCGGCGCCCGGCCTGGCTTGCCATGTTGATGATCTTGCCGCCCTTGCCCCGGGCAATCATCGAACGGGCGGCGGCCTGCAACGTAAACAGCGTGCCGGCGACGTTGACCGAAAACAATTTGTCGTAGCTTGTCTTGGTGATCTCGACGATCGGCGCCAGGTCGAACAAAGCAGCGTTGTTGATCAAGATATCCAGGCCGCCGGCCCTGGCTTCGACCGCCTTGACGGCCTCATCGATAGACGCGAGATCGGTGACGTCGAGCTTTACCGCGTAGGCGTTGCGGCCGATTTCCGAAGCCGTCTTCTCGGCGGCTTCGAGATTGATGTCGCCAATCGCGACCGTCGCCCCTTCGCGCATGTAGGCTTCGGCAAACGCCCTGCCGATGCCGCGCGCCGATCCGGTAATCAGCGCCGATTTACCCCGGAGCCTCATTGCAGCATCGCCTTCCCGTCGGCGCCGAAACGATGCAGCTTGGCCTTTTCCGGCGTCAGGTAGATCGTGTCGCCGTGATGGGCGGCCAACTCGCCGTCGGCACGCACCGTCAGCTGCCCGACACCATCCGCCTGGACGTGCAAAAACGTGTCGGAGCCGAGATGCTCGGCAACCCCGACCGTCGCCTTCCAGTCGCCTGACGTCTTCGAAATGTTCATATGCTCCGGGCGAATGCCGACTGTCTTGGCGCCATATTTGGCGGCCGGCGCGCCTTCGATCAGGTTCATCTTCGGCGAACCTATGAAGCCGGCGACGAACAGGTTCTTCGGCGTCTTATAGAGCTCCATCGGCGAGCCGACCTGCTCGATATTGCCGGCATTGAGCACGACGATCTTGTCGGCCATGGTCATCGCCTCGATCTGGTCGTGGGTGACGTAGACCATGGTTGTCTTGAGCTGGTGATGCAGCTCGCTGATCTCCAGCCGCATGGTGCCGCGCAGCGCCGCGTCGAGATTGGACAAAGGCTCGTCGAACAGGAAGGCCGACGGCTGGCGCACGATGGCGCGGCCGATGGCGACGCGCTGCCGCTGGCCGCCGGAGAGCTGGCCGGGGCGGCGGTCGAGGTAGTTGGTGAGGTTCAGGATCCGCGCGGCGTCCTTCACCTTCTTGTCGATGGTCGCCTGGTCTTCGCCCGCCATCTTCAGCGGGAAGGCGATGTTCTTGGCCACCGTCATGTGCGGGTAGAGCGCATAGGACTGGAACACCATAGCCAGCTTGCGCTTGGCCGGCGCCTCGCCGGTGACGTCGCGACCATCGATGATGATGGTGCCGCCGCTGGTATCCTCGAGACCGGCGATCAGACGCAACAGGGTGGATTTGCCGCAGCCCGACGGGCCGACGAAGACGACGAACTCTCCGTCCTCGATGACCAGATCGAGGCCGGGGATGATGGACGTCGCCCCGAAGGATTTGGAGACGTTCTTGAGCGTGATGTTTCCCATGGTTTCCTCCCCCGAAGGGCTATCTTTTCGTTTTGCGTCAGGCGATGCCCGCTACTTTACCGCGCCGAATGTCAGGCCTCGGACCAGCTGCTTCTGGCTGAACCAGCCCATGATCAGTATCGGCGCGATCGCCAGCGTCGAGGCGGCCGAAAGCTTGGCCCAGAACAGCCCCTGCGGGCTGGAGAAGGAGCTGATGAAAGCGGTGAGCGGCGCGGCCTCGGTGGTGGTCAGCCGGATCGTCCAGAACGCCTCGTTCCAGGCGAGAATGATGTTGAGCAGCATGGTCGAGGCGATGCCGGGGACCGCCATCGGCGTCAGCACGTAGATGATCTCGTTCCAGAGCGATGCGCCGTCCATGCGCGCCGCTTCCAGGATCTCGCCCGGGATCTCGCGAAAATAGGTGTAAAGCATCCAGACCACGATCGGCAGGTTGATCAGCATCAGCATGACCATCAGGCCGATGCGGCTGTCGAGCAGGCCGGTATCGCGGAAGATCAGATAGATCGGAAACAGCACGGCGACGGCCGGCATCATCTTGGTGGAAAGCATCCACATCAGGATGTCCTTGGTGCGTTTGCCCGGCGAAAACGCCATCGACCATGCCGCCGGTATGGCGACGAGCAGAGCCAGGATGGTCGAGCCGACCGACAGGAACACCGAATTCAGGAAGAATTTGAAATAGCCGTTCTGCGCCTGGACCTCGGAATAGCTCTCCGTGGTTCCCGACGGGAACAGGTTGAAGCCCTGGATAGCCTCCTGCTCCGACTTGAACGAGGTGATGATCGTATAGAGGATCGGGAAGAAGATCAGCAGCGCAACGATCCAGGCGGCCGCGGTCGCAATCGTCTTGTGCTGGGTGGTGACTGCACGTGCCATCTTATCCTCCCTTATTTATCCAGGTTCTTGCCGACAGCGCGCATGGCGAAGAAGGCAACGATGTTGGCGAGAATGACGGCAATGATACCGCCGGCGGACGCCTGGCCGATTTTGAACTCCAGCAATGCCTTCTGATAGACGAGGAAGGGCAGGTTGGTGGAGGCGTAACCCGGGCCGCCATTGGTGGTGACGAGGATCTCGGCATAGACCGACAGCAGGAAGATCGTCTGGATCAGGATGACGACGGTTATGGCGCGCGACATATGAGGCAGCGTCAAATAGATGAAGCGGCTGATGAAGCCGGCGCCGTCCATTTCGGCGGCTTCCTTCTGCTCGACGTCGAGCGACTGAAGCGCGGTCAACAGGATCAGCGTAGCAAACGGCAGCCATTGCCAGGCAACGATGATGATGATCGCCAGGAGCGGGTGCTGCCCGAACCAATCGATCGGCTGCCCGCCGAAGAAGCGCGCAATATCGGCGAAAACCCCGTACTGCGGATGCATGATCATGTTCTTCCAGACCAGTGCTGCCACCGGTGGCATGACGAAGAACGGCGAGATGACAAGGATGCGGACGATGCCCTGTCCCCACATCGGCTGATCGAGCAGAAGGGCGAGCAGAATACCGCCGATCACCGTGATCAAAAGCACGCTGACGACGATGGTGAGCGTGTTGAGGATCGACTGCAGGAATGCCGGGTTGGAATAGAACAGCGCGTAGTTCGAAAACCCGACGAAGCCGTCGCGCATCGGATTGAGCGGGTTGTATTGCTGGAAGGAAAACCACAGCGTGAATGCCAGCGGCACAATCATCCAGACCAGCAGCAGCACCACGGATGGCGCCATCATGAAACGGGCAAGCGAACGGGTCTGCTGAGTAGCCATGACGGTCACCCTTCGAGGTCGGCCAAGTTTTTCAGCGGTGTGAAAGCTGGCCGCCCGAACTGGGATTCGGGCGGCCGTTGCCGGTCGCCATTGGCAACCGGCACCGGGAGGAGCTTACTTGATGTAACCGCCCTCGGTCATCGTCGCGGTGGCGGCGTCCTGCGCCTGCTTCAAGGCATCGTCGACGCTCGACTGGCCGGCAAGTGCCGCCGAGAAGAGCTGGCCGACGGTGGTGCCGAGACCCTGGAACTCAGGAATGGCGACGAACTGGACGCCGACATAGGGCACCGGCTTGACGGTCGGGTGCGTCGGATCGGCGGAGTTGATCGAGTCCAGCGTCATCTTGGCGAAAGGTGCTGCCTTCTGGTATTCGGGATTGGCATAGAGCGACGAGCGCGTTCCCGGCGGAACGTTGGCCCAGCCTTCCTTCGAGGCGACGAGTTCGGCATAGTGCTTGCTGGTTGCCCAGGATACGAACTTTTGAGCGGCGTCGGCCTTCTGCGTGCCGGCGGGGATGGCTAGCGACCATGCCCACAGCCAATTGCCGCGCTTGCCGAGGCCATTGTCCGGCGCCAGCGCATAGCCGACCTTGTCGGCGACGGTGGAGTTCTTCGGGTCGGAAACGAAGGAGGCAGCGACGGTAGCGTCGATCCACATGCCGCATTTGCCCTGCTGGAACAGCGCCAGGTTTTCGTTGAAGCCGTTGGACGACGCGCCCTCGGGGCCGTCGGCCTTCATCAGGTCGACATAGAACTGCAGCGTGTTCTTCCATTCGGGCCGGTCGAATTGCGGCTTCCAGTTCTCGTCGAACCAGCGCGCGCCGAACGAGTTCGACATGGCGGTCAGGAAGGCCATGTTCTCGCCCCAGCCGGCCTTGCCGCGCAGGCAGACGCCGTTCACGCCGTTGGCGCGGTCGGTCATCTTGTCGGCGGCCTGCTTGATGAAGTCCCAGGTCGGTGCATCGGGCATCTTGAGCCCGGCCTTTTCCATCAGGTCCTTGCGGTACATGACGAAGGAGCTTTCGCCGTAGAACGGGGCTGCGTAGAGCTTGCCGTCGACCGACAGGCCGCCGGCTATGGCCGGGATGATGTCCTTGACGTCGTAATCGTCGCCGAGCTTGTCGAGCGGCAAAAGCCAGTTCTGCTTGGCCCAGATCGGCACTTCATAGGTGCCGATAGTCATCACGTCGTACTGGCCACCCTTGGTGGCGATGTCGGTGGTGACGCGCTCGCGCAGGACGTTTTCCTCGAGCGTGACCCACTGCAGCTGAATGTCGGGATTCTTGGCGGTGAAGTCGTCGGTCAGCTTCTGCATGCGGACCATGTCGCCATTGTTGACCGTGGCGATGGTGATGGATTCGGCATGCGCGGCGAAAGCGAGGGCGCTGGCCGAGAACAGGCCTAGGGTGAACGTGCGAAGTTTCATCAAAATTCCTCCCATAAACCAAGATGAGCATTTGCCTTGGCTGTGAGCAATTACTCACTTGAAATGAATTATGTCAAGACGAATTCGTTGCTGCAGCGCAGCACGCCGGGTCTCGTGCAGCGGCAAGCCTGGGACGTTTGCGGCATGTCTGACGAAGGATTCGGCCGGGCTGATTGGGCCCGGCGCTTTGCTATCGGGCTTGCTGGGATTCAGCCTACTGGCAAGCGATCTCGCTCAGGATCCAATCGCGGAAGGCGCGGATCTTCGGCACGTTGCGTCGTGCCGTCGGATAGACCAGCCAATAGGCGTGGCCGTCGTCACCGACCAGATCGAAGGGCTGGATCAGGCGGCCGTCGGCAAGTTCGGTCTTGAACAGCGCCTTGGTAACGATCGCCACGCCGTGGCCGGCAATCGCGGCATTGGCCTCGTAGGCCTGCGCGCCCATGCTGGTGCCGGGACGCTTGGCCAGCTCCTCGACCGGCAGGCCGGCGGCGGCAAACCAGTCCCGCCACCAGATGTCACCCGGGTCGAGGATCGGCAGCCGCAGCAGGTCGGCCGGCTCCTTGACGCCGCCGATGCTTGCCGCGAGCTTTGGACTAAGGACCGGCGTGAAATCGGCCCTGAAAAGCATATGGGTCTCGACGCCCGGCCAGTTGCCGCCGCCGGAGCGGATGGCGATGTCGATATCCTCTCTGGCAAAGTCGACAACCCTGTTCGAAGTATCGACGCGCACCGCCAGCGACGGATGCGCGACCTGGAACGAACCGAGATGCTGCGCCAGCCAGTTGGAGGCAAATGTCAGCAGCGTCGAAACGCAAAGCAAGCCGTCGGCGCCGGTGCGCGCGGCGGCATAGGCGCCGCTCAACAGCGCGAACGCCTCGCTGACCGCGGGCGCCAGGCGCTGGCCGGGTTCGGTCAGCACGATCTGTTTTGGCTGGCGCAAGAACAGGGGCGCGCCGATGCGCTCCTCCAGAAGCTTGATCTGATAGCTTGCCGCCGCCTGCGTCATGCCAAGCTCCTGGGCGGCCTTGGTGAACGAGAGATGCCGCGCCACCGCCTCGAACACCCGGATCGCCTGAAGCGGAGGAAGCTGCGAAACCAGCTGTCGTGAATTGAGCTCCGGCATAAGCCCTCCTTATGGGCAGTGATCGACGTTTGATTGGCGGCACCGGCCGGTCCTACCGATATTCCGTATTGAAGATCAATTACGCCTAGAGATAGCGAAGGCTGACGATCATGACCACAATACAGGAAAAGCTGCTTCTTGCTCCAGCCCATGGCTGGTTTTCACGGTTGGCGCGGGGATTGGCAAGGCACGCGGCGCGGAAACGGGCCTATCTCGACGTCCGGGAGCTGCCGCCGCATCTGCAGCGCGACATGGGCTTTCTCGACGGCAACGATCCTTGCGGCCGGCACCAGTAGTGACGCTCGTTTTATCGGGGATTCAGATGCGTTTCGATTTCACATGATCGTTTCCGACCGCCAGCGGCTCGGAGATCATGCGCCCGCCAGCAAGGCGGCGGCGGTCCGCTCATCGGTGATGAGGCCGTTGACCAACCGCCGGTTGACGGCGGCGAAGATGCCCGGCAGCTTGCGGTCGCCCATGGCAAGCGCGATCACCAGCGACTTTTCGCGCGACGGCAGCGGCGCCGACGACACCCGATCATTGGTGATGCCCTCGATCATGCGGCCGTCACGATCGAATACCCAGCCGACGATCTCGGCGACGCCGCCGGCCTTCTGCAGCGCCTTTAATTCGCCCTCCGAAATGAAGCCGTCCTCGTAAAGCGGCGCCTTCGGGCCGAGATCGCCGATGCCGACAAAGGTGACGTCGGCCTCGGCCGCAAGCGCCAGCGTCGGCTGGATCATCGGCTGGCTGAGCAGCATCTCGCGCTCCTCGGGCGAGGAAGCGATGACCGGCAAAGGCATCGGAAACGAACGCGCCTTGACCCTGTCGGCCATGGTGAAGATGACGTTGTAGAAGGCCGCCGAGCCGTCCGGCGAGATGTTGCCGGTCAGCGACACCACTTTGTGCTGCGGGCATTCCATCGGCGGCAGTTGCTCGATCGCGGCCTTCAGCGTGCGGCCGGGGGCGCTGGCCCACTCACAAAGGGCCCCCCGCCCCCCCCCCCCGGCGGAGAAGGCCGCCCCCCCCCCGCGCCCCCCGGAGTCCGGGGGGGGTAAGATT